>DFBP01000297.1 GCA_002366685.1 Rhodobacterales bacterium UBA3077
CAAAGCGTTCATTTTGGTCTCCTGATAGGTTTTCAGCCGTTGTCCCGCAATATCCGGCCTGCCAGATAGAGCGAACCACACAGCAAAATGCGGGCGGTTGGGGCTTCGGCCACAATTCGCGCCACGGCTTCGGCAACGCTGTTCGCGGTGTCGGAAATCATCCCGACCTCGCGCGCGGTGGCGCTGATTTCTTCGGCGCTCAGCGTGGCCGTTTCCCCGGGAATAGACACCCCCGTAAGCCTGATGGCCAATGGAGCCAACGGCGCCAGATAGCCCGAAACATCCTTGGTGTTGAGCATACCACACACCATATAAAGCGGGCGATCGGGCAGGCGGCCCAGTGCCTCGGCCAGTGCCAGCCCTGCCGCCGGATTATGCCCGCCATCGAGCCAGAGCTCGGCGGTCGAAGCCGCCTCAACCAGCGGTCCGGTTTTGAGCTTTTGCATCCGCGCGGGCCATTCGGCTTTGAGCAATGCGGCCTCACAAGCCGCCTCATCCTGCCCCAAAACCCGCAACGCGCACACTGCTGCGCCCGCATTTTGCACCTGATGCGCGCCTATGAGCGCGGGCAAAGGCAGGTCGAGCAGGCCCATTTCGTCCTGATAGGTCATGCCGCTGCGTTCTTCATAACTGTGCCAGTCCTGCCCGAAGATCAGAAGGCGCGCGCCGACGCGCTCGGCTTCCTCTTCGATCACAGCGCGCGCTTCTTCCTCTTGCGGCCCTACAATGCACGGCACGCCGCGCTTCAATATTCCGGCCTTTTCACCCGCGATTTTGGCCAGGGTATCCCCCAGAAAATCCTGATGGTCGAGCGATACGGGTGTGATGATCGTAAGCCGCGGCACTTCTACCACGTTTGTAGTATCAAAGCGCCCGCCGAGGCCGACTTCCAGAAGCGTATAATCCGCCGGTGTGCGGGACATGGCCAGCATGGCCGCGCAGGTTGTAATCTCGAAAAATGTGATCGGCTCATCGCCATTGGCGGCCATCGTTTCCTCAAGCACATCGACAAGCGCTTCCTCGGAAATCAGATCCCCCGCCAGCCGGATGCGTTCATGAAACCGCGCCAGATGTGGCGAGGTGTAGGCATGGACCTTGAGCCCTCCGGCCTCCAGCCCCGCGCGGATCATCGCTTGCGTCGAGCCTTTGCCGTTGGTTCCGGCAATGTGGATAACGTCGGGCAGGTGGTTTTGCGGGTTTCCGAGCTTGTCGAGCAAGGCCAGCATACGGCCTAGCGAAAGATCAATACCTTTTGGGTGGAGCGACATCATCCGCTCGAGGATGAGGTCGCTGCCGGTACTCACGCGTCAGATTCCGCTTTGGCTGGCTCAGTCTTCGCCTCGGCCTTTGGCGCGGGCAAGTCACCCATAATCGGCGGGGTATCCCGCATCAGCATCCGCACGATCGAAACAAGCTCTTCCTTCATTTTGGTGCGGTGCGTTACGCGGTCCAGCATGCCGTGGTCCAAGAGGTATTCAGCACGCTGAAAACCCTCGGGAAGCTTTTCACGGATGGTTTGTTCGATGACGCGGGTGCCGGCAAAGGCGATTAGCGCGTTTGGCTCGGCGATATGGATATCCCCGAGCATTGCGTAAGAGGCGGTTACGCCGCCGGTTGTCGGGTGCGTGAGTACAACGATATAGGGCAGACCGGCTTCTTTTAGCATTTGCACCGCCACCGTGGTGCGTGGCATTTGCATAAGCGAGAGAATTCCCTCCTGCATACGCGCGCCACCTGCGGCGGAAAACAACACAAGCGGGCATTTATGCGCAACAGCGGCTTCGGCTGCCGCAATAATCGCATTGCCCACATACATGCCCATCGAGCCCCCCATAAAGGAAAAATCCTGCGCGGCGGCAATAATTCTGGTGCGGCCGATTTCGCCTTCGGCTACCAGCATCGCGTCTTTTTCGCCGGTCTTTTTGCGCGCATCTTTAATGCGCTCGGGGTAGCGCTTCTGGTCCCTGAAAGCGAGCGGGTCGGCATAGGGTTCCTCGACCGCCACTTCGGTAAATATCCCGCCGTCAAACAGCGCCTGAAAACGCGCGCGCGGGCTGATATACATATGGTGGTCACAGTTGGGGCAGGTATTTTGGGCTACCGCCAGCTCGCGGTGAAACAGCATGGTGCCGCATTCGGGGCACTTGGTCCACAGGTTGTCGGGCACCTCGCGGCGCGAGAACATCGAATTGATTTTTGGCCGGACGTAGTTTGAAATCCAGTTCATATCTGCGGAATCCCCTTTGCAGTGCTATCCCTAGATATAACCGCGCGGAGTTGATTGCAACGCCTAGCGCCGTGCACGAAGCACCAAAAGATAGATGAAATAGATCGCCAGCATGACACCCATCGAGCTCAGCAGTTCCATCCGCATCACATCTACATCCCTGATGTTGATTTTGTGCAGGTAAAGGCTGAGTGAAGAGAGCTGTCCCGGCACGCCAATAATCAGAACCGAAGTCAGATTATTGGCGAAATGCAGGCCGAGCGCAATTGAAAGATCGCCGGAGCGCGCGGTAATGTCCCCAAATACCAGCCCCGCCAGCGTGGCAGAGGCAACGACGATCCATGTATTCTCGCCGTAAGTGACCGTGTTGTAATGCAAAGCGCCAAACAGGAGCGCAGGCAGGACCCACCAGATCCACCGGCTTTGAAACCGCGCCGCCAGTTGCTGCATCAGGTAACCACGAAAAAACAGCTCTTCAGTGGCGGTTTGTAGAAAGATCAAGATCAGCGCAGGGGCGACCCATGGCAACCATTGCATCAGTGTCAGTTGTTGCGTGAAGGCGCTGCCGACGAGCACGGGAAGGCTGGTTACCAAGCCAAACACAGCCACAAAAGCCAAAGCGCGGGTATAGTTTCTCCAATGAATCCGCCCGGTGGGGGCGATCAGGCTGCGCAGCGAACGATGGTGCAAAAACCGCAGCACCAGCCATAGGGCGGGCAGGGCCAGCACAACGCTGAATAGGGCAATCATAACCGCGCGTTTGGTTGAATAGGTGGCCAGTTCAAAAACCATCGCATAGCCTGCGCCGAGCTGAATGCGCTCGGCAATCTGGATCGCAGCCCAGCCCAGCCCTGAAACGCCTACGAGGTAAATACCGGCCACCAGCAGCACACCGAGCGCCGTGCGCCACGGCTCGCAATAGTCTTCTGCGCAGGCGGAGTAGCTTGTCATCCGTTGGGTTTTTCTGGGTAGCATGGGTTTGTTCCTGCGTTTATCAGCGGCACATTAGGCGGGTTCAGCCCCAATCGCAACGCTTGAGCTTGGCCGCCGCTGCCGCTAACCTGTGCCAAAACCAATCGGGAGGCCCCCATGCCCAACCTTCGTATCTTGCTTTTGGCCGTGCTGCCGCTTTTGGCTGCTTGTGCATTTTCCCCAACCGAAGGGATTATGCGCCAGCGCGTGGT
>DFBP01000231.1:0-2599 GCA_002366685.1 Rhodobacterales bacterium UBA3077
TCTCGTCCATCCGCCAGGAGACGGCTGTCGGCTTCTTTTTGGCTTGAGCTTTTGCAGCTATCAATGGTGAAAATTTGACCACCCATCGGTTCAGCGTGGCATGGTCAACTTTAACGCCACGTTCGGCCATGATTTCCTCTAAATCCCGGTACGAGACGCCGTAGCGAACATAGAAAAACACCGCATACAGGATCACGCTTTTAGGGTATTGGTGCCCTTTGAAATCTATTGTCACAATGGTATCCTGCCTGTAGTTTTTTTGACAACCATATCGCAGAATTCATGCTNNGAAATAGCCGAAAACTTTGCGACAGAACCCTCCATCGCGGGATTGCTGGGCGTTGATATCGTAGTGCCGGATTTCTCCACCCTATCGCGCCGGGGCAATGGGCTGAGCTTGACTGCCCATCCAACCTCCAAGAGCGGCAAGCCGGCGCAGCTGGTCGTGGACAGTACCGGCCTGAAGATCTTCGGTGAGGGCGAATGGCTCGAGGAGAAGCATAAAAAGCAGGCAAAGCGGAAGAGTTGGCGCAAATTACACCTTGGCCTCGATCTTGTCAGTGGCGAGATCATCTGCTCCGATCTTACCACGGATGACGTCGGCGATCCAACGGCCCTGCCAGACCTCTTGGATCAAATTGACGGCCCAGTTGATCTGTTCCTGGCGGACGGCGCTTACGACGGAGGCTCAACATGCGACCTGCTCGCCGCGCGTTTCGGCTCGATGATCGAAGTTACGATCCCGCCTCCCAAAAACGCGGTCCTGAGCCCGAACGCGTCCCAGTATCCGACCGTTCGCGAGCGCCATATTACCGGGATAGACGCACAGGGGAGGATGGCCTGGCAGAAAACCACCGGCTACAATCAGCGCAGTCGTATTGAGACGCAAATGGGCCGCTGGAAGGCCGTCATCGGGCCCAAGCTAAAGGCGCGGAGCTTCGAAAGTCAGAAAACAGAAGCCAGAATTGGCGTCAGAATTCTCAACCGGATGACCGGACTTGGCCGCCCAAGTTTTGAACGCACCGCCTGAAATCCGTCTCGGGTAGGGCGTGTTCCAGACTACGGTTGATCCATGCAACAAGGCCGGTCTTTGTCATATTTCGGTTACTTACTTTACCTATTGCCGTCACATATGAGGCCTACAGATACATTCATTCGGATGATTGAGGAAAAACATGCAGACGGTAAATTGGTCAACCATTAGGGACGCCATTGCGATAGAAATCGCAAACGGTCACCTGCGACCTGGCGATAAAATCCCCACAGAAACTGAACTCGCGGATTGCTATCAAGCGGGGCGCCACTCTGTGCGTCGGGCAATTGCGGATATTGCCAAGCAGGGCATGGTTAGCGTTGAGCAAGGGCGCGGCACATTTGTCGAAGTGCAGCCGGTGTTGGCGTATTCACTGGGCAAGCGGACGCGGTTGCAGCGCAGCCTTGGCGGCCCAGTCAGCGACGTTTCGCGCTCACTTCTGGGCGCAGAAATCATCTTGGCACCCAGTCGGGTCTGCGAGGCCTTGCGGCTGAACGTAGGTGCAAAAGTCAGCCACGCGCGCCGCATGACCTCAGCCGACCATGTTCCAATCGCTTATGGCTCCGCCTTTCACTGCACAGACCGCTTTCCTGACTTTGTGGAACGCAGGGCCGTTTTTGGGTCTACGACTGAAACCTACAAATCTTATGGTATCACCGATTATGTGCGCGCAAAAACCACGCTGCATTCACGACCGGCACGGGCTGATGAGGCAAAAATGCTGCGTCAACACCCCGACCTGTCTGTCACTATCATCCGGGCCGTTGATGCCCTGCCAGATGGCACCCCAATCGCATTTTCCGAAGTGGTTTGGTCTGCCTCACGGGTTAGATTTACAGTTGAAGGAGACGATTATGATACAGCTTAATCACGGGCAACTATTGTCTACCCTTGCGCGCGCTGATGCGGATCGGATTAAGGCACTTGCCGAAACATTGATCGATCAGGTCGGCGAGGTTGAAGTGGTTAACAGCCGGACCGGCTTGGTTATGTTGCCGATGCGGGACTCTGCTGGTGGCACGGCCTTTCACCTTGGTGAGGTGCTGATGAGCGAGGCACATATTCGTGCGGATGGCGTCGAGGGCTATGGCTTGCGCCGTGGCCGCGACCTTGAGGCCGTGATGGCAATGGCACTGGTTGATCTGGCGTTGGCGCGCGATATCGCAAAGGCCGACTGCCTGGAATTTTGCGCTGCTGAGGCAGCAGGACATGCGGCAGAGGATGACATCACGCTTCGGCGAATTGAGGCAACCCGCGTAGATATGGAAACTTTTTGATGTTGACCACCCCAGTTCAAAGCCCCGAAGAAACCGCTGAAAACGCGACCTTTGGCGCGCTGTTATGGGCGCTTAGCCGCCCCGGCATGGCGCGCGCATTGCCCGAACCTGGCGATAGCCCCATCATTGATGCGCTGATTGATCGCGAATGCAAGGTCCATTGCAACGATCCATTATTGGTGCCTCAAATCCTGCGCAGTGGCGCGGATCTAGCCGATATTGCTGGGGCTGACCACATCTTTTTCGCTGCGCTAGATGATATCGCCGTGCTGGACCACGTCGCCAAGGG
>DFBP01000231.1:2679-14209 GCA_002366685.1 Rhodobacterales bacterium UBA3077
CGCGCCACGCTAAGCCGTTACCCTATGGGGTTTGATCTGTTCCTGCGCGACGGTGCGCAGGTGGTCGGCATTCCCCGTTCAACCAAAGTTGAGGTGCTTTAATGGCTTATGTTGCAACCCGTGGCGGTGAGCGCGCGATTGAACAATCCGAACGGCTTTTTCGCAGCGACATGGGCCAGATCAATCAGGCGCGCGTTGCAGAATTGCGCCATGCGCTGCCATATTTGGTGGACCGGGTGATGGGCGAGGCCTCGCTCTATGACGAAGATCTGGCGGCGCTGGCGCTAGCACAAACCGGAGGTGAGCTGTATGAGGCGGTTTTGCTGTTGCGCGCTTGGCGCACAACCCAGCCCCGGCTAAGCGTGGCGGGACCGATTCAGCAAAAAGACCTGTTTACCCATCGGCGCATCTCAGCGGCATTTAAAGACATCCCTGGCGGGCAGGTTCTGGGGCCAACGCTAGATTATTCACACCGCATTTTGGCGACGGATGTTTTGACAGGAACCCCGTTTATGCCAAATAACGTAGTGCCAAGTGTATGTGCCGCCCCCGCGCACCAACCTTCGGTCAGCGCCTGGCAGGCTGAAAATGACCTGCTGGATTTGCCACCGATCGAACCGGTGCAGGGCAATGACATCCCCGATTTAACTCGCGAACCTTTGTTGTTTCCGTCCAAACGTGCGCACACATTGCAAAGCCTAGCGCGAGCGGAAACCGGTGGTGTTTTGGCGCTTGGCTATGCAGCGATGCGCGGCTATGGGCAGGCGCATCCGACGGTTAATGAGCTGCGGCTGGCTGAAGCTGAGGTCATGGTGAAACACCCGCGCGGCACGTCGTTTTCCGCTGGACGGGTGAAGGTGAGCCAAGCTGAGGTTGTCTCAAAGAAGGGCGAAAAGCTGGAGCTTGGCTTTGCCGCCACGCTTGGCTGGAACGAGGTCAAATGTATTGCCGCGGCCACGCTTGATTTGAACACAAAGGGTGCCGCCAAAGGCACGGCCACTGAAGAAGAGTTCTTTTTGTATCACACCGAAGGCGTCGAAAGCTCTGGCTTTTGCATCCATTTTAAACTGCCTCATTATGTGACTTTCCAGTCTTCGCTGGACGCGATGCGTGATGCCAAGGCCAAAAAAGCCGCCAAAGGCACGGAGCCAGCACAATGAGCCTAAAGTCCCTGACAAAACCGTGGCAACCGATGAGCTATGGGTTTCTTGATGCCTCAGCCAAACGAGAGCTGCGCCGCAAGATGCTAAAATCCGTGGCGGTGCCCGGTTGCCAAATGCCTTATGCCAGCCGCGAAGTGCCAATGGCGCGCGGCTGGGGGACGGGAGGATTGCAGGTGTCGCTAACGCTGCTGAACCCACGACTGCGGGTCAAAGTAATTGATCAAGGCGCTGATGACAGTGTGAATGCCGCCTCAATCCGGCGGTTTTTGGCGCTGGTATCCGGCGCGCCTGTGACCCTAGATACGCTCGGGGCTGATCTTATCCAGTCCCGCCACCGTATCCCTGAAGAAATCATGCGCGAAGATCAGATATTGGTCTTACAGGTCCCCAACCCTGAACCCTTGCGCTCGGTTCAGCCAAATATGTCGATAGCGCGGCAAATGCACGCCGATGCTGATTATGGGCGGATGTGGTTGCAGCTCTATGAGCAGATCGTGCGCTCGGGGCGGGTGATGCAGGGGGCGGGTTATCCGTCGCTGGTTAATGGTCGGCATGTCATGACGCCCTCGCCGATTCCGCGCTGGGATGTGCCCAAGCTGAACATGGCCAAGCATCTGTCGATCCTATCCGCAGGGCGTGAAAAACGCATTTTTGCGGTGCCGCCCTTTACGCGTGTTGAACCGCTAGTGTTTGACGATGTGCCTTACCGCGTCGAGGATCACGGCGGGCTGACATGCAGCCGCTCAACCGCGAAAGGTTTTTTCATGAACGAAATTCCGCAGGTGGACGGAAGTTCGACTTATGAGGTTTCCGATAGCAGTTATGGCGTCAAGACCATCCAAAACCGCGAAGGTGACGACGTGGAATTTGGCGAGACATGGTATAAAGACGGGGAGATGACCCAATGACCCGCGTGATGGATGCGCCCCGCATCGTTACCACTAAACCACTGGTTGTGGTGCGCAACGTGGATAAGAATTACGGCTCGGTTCAGGCGCTGCGGCAGGTTTCGGCCTTGGTCTATCCCGGCGAAGTTCTGGGGATCGTTGGCGAAAGCGGCTCTGGCAAATCAACGCTGTTGCGGATGATGAACCTAGAGGAAACGCCAGATAGTGGCACTTACACGCTGGACCTGCCGGATGTATCGGGCAATCTGTTTGAGCTGGATCGCTTTGCCCGCCGGATGCTGTGTGCAACGCGGATCGGCATTGTTTATCAAAACCCGCATCACGGGCTGCTGATGCGGCATTCAAGTTCAGGCAATGTTGCTGAGCGATTGCTGGTCGCAGGGGAGCGCAATTTTGCCACCCTGCGCGCCAAGGCTAAATCAGCGCTGGCGGCCTCTGAATTTCCACTGGAACGTCTGGATGCGCCGCCCATTGAGTTGTCGGGTGGTATGCAGCAACGTGTGCAACTGGCCAAGGCAATTGCGTTGGAACCGGCCTTGTTGTTACTGGATGAGCCAACGACGGGGCTGGATGTTTCGGTACAAGCGCTGGTGCTGGATACGCTCAAACGGCTGCAACAGGAACGGCGGATCACCATGGTGATCGTTAGCCATGATCTGGGAGTGATCCGCACCGTGGCGGATCGGGTAATGGTAATGCGGCGCGGCGAGGTGGTTGAGGCTGGTCTGGTAGATCAGATTTTTCAGGACCCTCAGCACGCTTATACACAACAATTGGTGCATGCAAAACTATGACACATGTTCTTGATATCCGCAGCTTGACCAAAGGCTTTGTTATGCATCATCTGGGCAGCAAAATGCAGGCTTTTGCTGATGTTTCATTCACCGTTGATCCCGGCGAATTTGTTCTGCTAAAAGGCGCGAATGGTGCGGGCAAGTCAACCTTGTTGCGGTCGTTATACCGCAGCTATCTGGCGCAAAGCGGTCAGATATTGTTTCAATCTGATCATGGGCAGATCGATCTTGCACAGGCCGCAGATGTCGACATTGCCCATCTGCGCCGCACCGAAATCGGCTTTGTTACTCAGTTTCTGCTGGCCCGCCCGCGCGTGAGTGCTGAGGCCGTTGTGGCTGAGCCGCTGCGTATGGCGGGGGTCAATGCCACAAACGCGCTGGATCAAGCCCGTCATTGGCTTGAAACCTTTGGCGTCAAGCCTGAGCTTTGGCGGGCATACCCCACTACATTTTCTGGCGGCGAGCAGCAAAAGGTTAATTTGGCGCGCGCGCTGATCCGTCCGCAAAAACTGTTATTGCTGGATGAACCCACAGCCTCGTTGGATGCCAATGCGCGCGCCGCGCTTGTGACGCGGCTGGCGGATCTAAAATCTGGCGGCACGGCGATGATCGGGGTTTTCCACCATCCCGGCGACGTGGAAAAGCTAATCGACCGGGTGATAGACCTGACTCCGGAAACTCAAACTGAAGTGGTGCGTGATGATGTGGTTATCTGATTTTAACTTGGTTTTGGCGGATAGGGTTGTTCCGAACGGGTCGGTCCGTATCGAAAACGGCATGATCGCAGAGATCGTTGCGCACCCGGTGGCTGGTGGCCTAAACGGCGCCGGGATGGAGCTTTTTGCTGGTTTCATCGACATGCATGGCGACATGATCGAGCTTGAAATGGAACCCCGCGCTCGTGTTCAGTTCCCCATTGAGGTCGCGCTAAACCATCTGGATGCCCGGCTGGCGGCAGCGGGTGTGACCACGGCTTATGCGGCAGTGTCGTTTTCGCGCGGCGTGGCAGAGAGTGAACAGCGCTCGTTTGCGCATACCAGTGACGTGATTCGCGCGCTGCATGCGTCCAAGGCGCTGTGCCGTGTTGACCACAAAATTCATGCGCGTTTTGACATTACATTTGACAACGCGGTTGAGGTTCTGGCGAAATTGCTGGCAGATGGTCAGGTTGATCTGGTCTCGTTGATGGACCACACACCGGGGCAGGGCCAATTTCGTAACATCGAAATCCATGTGAAAAACAAAGCCGCACAAATGGCGGTTTCCGAGGCTGAGGCGCGCGGGTTTATCACCACCAAAATAGCCGAACGCACCCGCCCCGCTGCGGAAATATTGCAAAACATGGTGGCGGTGTCGGACCTGTGCAAAAAACACGGTGTTGCGCTGGCCAGCCATGATGACGACAGCGCCGAAAAAGCCGGGCTGATGGCGAATTTAGGTGCGGTAATCTCAGAGTTTCCGGTGACATTAGCTGCCGCGCGCGCCGGTGGGGCCAAGGGTATGATGACAGCAATGGGGGCGCCAAACGCGATGCGCGGCCAAAGCTATTCTGGCAATTTGTCAGCCCGAGAGGCCCACGCTCAGGGTCTGCTACATATTTTGGCGGCTGATTATCACCCGGCGGCGATATTGCCCGCAATCAAGGTTTTGGCCAAGACGGACCCCGATGGATTGGCCGGCGCGGCGCGGCTGGCGACAGTCAATCCCGCCCATGCGCTGGGTTTAACCGATCGCGGCGAGATCGCGGTTGGAAAACGTGCGGATTTGATTGTCGTTAAAGATGGGTCGCGGGTTGTTTGTAGCTATAGAGCAGGTGAAATGATCTATGCCAGTAGCGTGTTTGACACCTTGCCTGTGAACAAAAACGTGATGGCTTAAGGCTTGTCAGAAAACCTTTTTGTAGGTGTCAACTGAGTGTCACAAGGGCCGCGTAGCGTCTAGGCGAACGTAGTCATCCGGATGAATTACCATGCCCTCGACCCTGACCCTAACGTCTGTCTCACGCCATTTTGGCGAAACCCGCGCGGTTGATTCCGTATCGCTTTCTATCGAGCCGGGGCAATTCGTTGGCGTCATCGGCCGCTCTGGGGCTGGGAAATCAACCCTTCTGCGACTTATCAATCGGTTGGTTGATCCCAGCTCGGGGACAATCTCGTTTGAGGGGCGCGACATCACAGCGCTAAAGGGCAAAGCCCTGCGCGAATGGCGGCAAGATTGTGCGATGATCTTTCAGCAGTTTAATCTGGTGGAACGGTTGGACGTGCTGACCAATGTGCTAATCGGGCGCATCGCTGATCATGGTTTTCTCAGCTCAATGGCGATGCATTTTAGCGATGAAGAACGCGCCATGGCCATCCAAGCGTTGGACCGATTTGGTCTGGTGCCCCAGGCATTGCAACGCGCGGGCACGCTTTCGGGCGGACAGCAACAGCGGGTGGCGATTGCCAAAGCCTTGGTGCAAAACCCCAAAATAATGCTGGCGGATGAGCCGATCGCCTCGCTTGATCCGATGAACGCGACGCTGGTGATGGACGGCCTGAATTTGATCAACAAAAATGACGGAATCACCGTTTTGGTTAATCTGCACACACTTGATACCGCACGCGCCTATTGCGACCGTATTATTGCCATGCGTGACGGACAGATATTCTTTGATGGCACAGCCGCCGAGCTGACCGACGTTGTCGTGCGCGATATCTATGGCATTGCGGGCCTTGAAGGTTTTAACGAAGCGGTCACGTCGACGCAAAAATTTGCTGTGTCCGCCTGAAAATCACCCAAACGCAAATCAGGAGAACCCCAATGCGTATGCTTATCACCACCGCCCTTGCGGCACTTATTGCAGTTCCGGCCATGGCCCAAGAATGGCGCGAAGACTATCAAGTCGTCAAGTTTGGCATTTTGTCGGGCGAAAATGAAAGAGACCGGATCGCGCGCTATACGCCTTTCGAAGCTTACCTCGAGCGCGAGCTGGGTATTGAGGTCGAAATATTTACTGCGGGCAACTATGATGGCGTTATTCAGGCCATCGCAGCTGATCAAATCGAATTCGCCTTTTTTGGCTCTTCGTCTTATGCGGCGGCTTATACGGCTACAGACGGTGGTGTTATGCCACTGGTAACACGTGTGCAAAATGATGGCTCAACTGGCTATTATTCAATCATCGTAACCCGTTGCGACAGTGGCTTGGATGATCTGGCCTCACTCGAAGGTAAAGTCCTGGCATTTGCGGACCCGGATTCAACCTCTGGCTTTGCGGTTCCCTATTTCAACCTTGCTAAAGAGCTTGACCCAGAAACATATTTCGCTGCGATCCCTTTTTCAGGGTCACACGAAGCTGGTGTTCAGGCCGTTGTTAACGGCACATTTGATGCCGCAGCAACCTACATGACCAACGAAACCAATGGCATCATCTCGCGGATGGTTTCCAAAGGCATGATTGACGAAGGCGAAGCTTGCCCAATCTGGAAGTCACCCGAGATAACATCCGGCCCGTTGGCCGCACGCTCAAACCTGCCCCAAGGTCTGGTTGATGCGATGCGGACCGCTATCATGGAAATTCCGGAAAAAGACCCGGAGGCATTTCGCGAAATGTCTGGCGGCGACGAATCAACCCAGCATGGTTGGATCGAAGTTGACCACACACGTTACCAGTGGATCGTTGACATGCGCGAGTGGTTGAAAAAACAACGTCGTTCATAACGCCGTTAAAAATGGGGGATGGGCAATGTTGCCCATCCCTTTTTGCCATCAGGATAAATCATGTCAGCAATTACCAAATTTGCCGCGCCTCCCCAAGACATTCCCGAGTTTGAAACCGAATTTGCGGCGGCTCGGTCAAAATCACGCCGCACATGGCTGATCGGCAGCGCGCTGTTTATCGTGCTTTTCTTTTTTAGCACGTGGCTGACCGACTTTTTCAAAATCACACAGGTGTCAATGCCGGATGGATCGCGCGAATGGCGCTGGATTATTCCGGCGGGCATACCACGTCTGGGCGAATATATTGCAAAGACCATACCGGTGCTGCGATGGGACACGCTTGACGCGGATATGGCCGAATGGTTCTGGCGTTGGAAAACCTGGATGAAGCTGTTGTTAGAAACAGTGTTGATTGCTTTTATGGCGACATCATTGGGTGTTGTCGGCGGCTTTATATTGTCTTTTCCTGCGGCAGGGAACCTTACACCAAATAAAACGGTGTATTGGATCACGCGGCGTTATTTAGAACTCGCGCGGACCGTGCCCGAACTCGTCTGGGCGCTGATCTTTGTGTTTTGCTTTTCTGTGGGGCCGCTGGCAGGGGTTTTGGCTATCGGGCTGCATGCAACTGGAGCCTTGGGCAAACTTTATTCCGAGGTTAACGAAAACATCGATATGCGGCCGCTTGACGGAATCAAAGCTGCGGGTGGCACATGGTTTGACCGAATCCGATATGGTGTTGTGCCGCAAGTTCTGCCCAATATCATCAGCTATACGCTGTTGCGGTTTGAGATCAACGTGCGGGCCTCGTCGATCATTGGCTACGTTGGCGCCGGCGGTCTGGGCCAAGAATTCCGCACCGCGATGAGTTTTCAAGAATATACCGACCTTTCAGCGCTGTTTGTCATCATCTTTGTCACGGTTGTCATCATCGACTATGGCTCTGAAAAACTGCGCCATCGGGTTATCGGGCTAGGAGTAAAATCATGAGCATTTCCGACGAAGATATACGCGCTGCAAAAGGCCGCGTGCCGCTGGCATTTAGGGACCCACCCGCGGTGTTATGGCGTAAGCGGCTACTTTGGTTGGCTTTTTTGGGGTTGTTTGCATGGTGTATTTATGATTTTAACATCACACCTGAGCGGATATGGACCGGCCTTGGCCGCCTTGGGCGGGTGCTGAGCTTTATGTTCCCTCCCTATATCTGGAAGTCTTGGGCGGAATTTTCCGAAATCCTGAACGGCCTGGGCGAAACGCTGGCTATCGCATTTTTGGGCACGCTTTTGGGTGCTGTCATAGCCTTTCCGCTATCGTTTTTGGGGGCCAAAAACATCAACCGACTAAGCTTTTTGCGCCACGGCGTGCGGCGCAGCTATGACCTTATTCGCGCGTTTGAAACACTGATCCTTGCATTGATCTTTATCCGCGCTTTTGGGTTGGGGCCGCTACCGGGCGTGCTGGCCATCGCCGTCAGCGAGGTCGGGACCTTCGCCAAACTGTTTTCCGAGGCGTTAGAAAATACGTCGGAAAAGCCGGTTGACGGCGTGCGGGCCTCAGGAGGGTCACGGATGCAGCAGATCCGTTTTGCGATCTCGCCGACGGTCAATCCGGTGATCCTGTCGATCTTGCTTTATAATTTCGAATCCAACGTCAGGTCGGGCACAATTTTGGGCATTGTTGGGGCGGGGGGCATCGGGTTTTTGCTGTCGGACCGCATCAGCGCTTATCGTTGGAACGAGGCGTGGTCGATCATCTTTTTGATCATCGCCATGGTCTATGTGATTGATTGGCTCAGCGGCCTGATCCGCGCGCGGCTTATCGGCAAGGCCGAGGGCGCTAGGTGACCATTTTGACCCAGCCCCTGATGTTACGCGGTACCTAGCCAGGCATTCAGCGCATCCAGATCATCAAAACCCACGATAAACAACTTGGCAATACCCTCGCCAGCCCTGAATCGACATATTGCTGACCCCACGCCAGAACAGTCCATGCGCCAATGCTGTTGAAGAACGCCTGAATCAAAAGCATCCTCCATGTTTTAGCGTCGCGTGGAAATCTCTCGGAACGCACCCCCATGACAATCACCAGAAAGATCGCTGCCCCCAGAACCCGCAGTGCGATGAGCGTGATCGGAGGAATCTCCGTTACGCCGACCTTGATGAACAAGTACGACGACCCCCAAAGGAGCGCAAGAAGGGCTAGCAACAGCAGTTCTGTTCGTAAATTTGGGGAGGTCATTGCGTATGCGCCTTTCTGCTATCGATCGGGGCCTGCACGCGGTCGAACATACCGTAGTCACGAACCACGCTCGCGATCCGAAGGCGGTAGTCAGCAAAAACACCATCCCTGCCTTTGGCCTGTGCGCCGCGATGCGCGTTCAGGGTCCGCCATTGCGTTACAGCCGCTTCGTTTTCGAAGAAAGACAGCGACAGGACTTTGCGCGGGTCCGTCAGGCTTTGGAACCGCTCGACCGAGATGAAACCGTCCACTTGGTTCAGCATGGGGCGCATTTCAGCAGCGATGTCGAGATATTCATCTTTGCGACCTTCCGCCGGTTCAACTTCAAAAATAACGGCAATCATCATGACGCATCCGGGCCGTGTGGCGTGGACACCAGTTTCAAAAAAGTTCGATCTTCGCGCAGCAGGAACTTCTCTTTCTGAGCAAACTCGTAATTTTCCCGGCCAAGCGGATCATTGGCCAGCCTGGAGCGATAGGCTTCATAATCCGCAAGGCTCGCCACATTGTATATGCCATAGGCCAATGTGCTGGAACCTTCATGTGGGGCGTAATAGCCGACCAGATCAGCACCACAACGTGGGATGGCCTGCCCCCAATTTCGGGCGTATTCCTCAAACTGGGCTTTTTTGCTCGGGTCGATATGGTAGCGGATAACACAGGTCAGCATGGTAATTTCCTTTCAAGACTGTTCTTTGGTTTCTAGCCTATTGCCACGTGGAGATGGTTCGACTACGGTCGAAGTATGAAAGAAGGTCCTGATATAGCTCATATCGCCGCGTTAATAGGTGACCCGGCCCGCGCAAACATGCTGACCGCCCTGATGAGTGGCAAAGCACTGACCGTCAGTGAGTTGGCCGAAGAGGCGGGCGTGACAATCCAAACTGCCAGTTCGCATCTGTCAAAGCTGGACGCGGGCGGGTTGCTGCGGCCCCGCAAGCAGGGACGACACAAATACTTCTCTCTGGCGAACGACGACGTGGCGCATGTCCTGGAAGGACTAATGGGACTAGCCGCCGGATCTGGCCACCTGCGCACGCGCACGGGCCCAAAGGATACCGAGCTGCGCAAAGCGAGAGTATGCTACAACCACTTGGCCGGAGATATGGGGACACAAATGTTCGATAGTCTTATGGCACAAGGGCATCTGGCTATGGATGGTGGAGATTTGATCTTAACCGAGACGGGTGTAGAGTTCACAACCGGCTTCCAGATTGACCTCAGCATCCTGCGCGCCAAACGAACACCCCTTTGTCGTGAATGTTTGGACTGGAGCGAACGCAGATCGCATTTGGCAGGCAGTCTTGGTCGCGCCTTTCTGAGCCGCTTTGAGGAGCTGTCTTGGGCGAAACGAGATCAAAAGACCCGCGTGGTGACGTTTTCACAAAGCGGGGCAAAAGAGTTTGAACAATTTTTCGCAATGCGTTGAAAGCTAGGATGCGTCTAAGACCCTCGTTTGCTGGATTTGCGCAAACCTCCTCGACTAACGCCATCACTAACCTCCTTCAAAACCGAATGAGCTATCTGACAATATTAGTCGGAAGGCTACTTTCAAGTTTTGCCCCCCAAAAGGACAAAGGAAAACCGGCATTAGGCCGGTTCTCCTTGGGAAGATGGCTACATTAAGGGCGGAGAGCGGAAGTTCGCTGCAAGTGCGAAATACTAGTGAAAGAAGCCGCATTACTGGCCAAAACACTATTTGGCGTGACGTGACTTAATACAGTTACTAGGAGCTTGTCTTATGCTTTTCCTGGGCTTTCCTGCAAAAGGAAGCCACTGCCTACCCCTCGGGACCAATCTGCGAGAACAAGCATCTACATGACCTGTTCTAATTGGCGCCGTGGCTGTCGTTGTGCCCTTAATTATGAATAAAAATGTTGTTTATTTTCAANNAATTATGACCCTGTATCCTTAATTGTGAACTTGTGCCCTAGTTATTGACCTGATGTGTCGTGTGGATAACTTTTGGGCGAACTCTGGGAATCTTGGTAATATTCATGGGTAATAGTATCGACAAAACGGATGACCAGCGTGCTTTGGCGATTGAGCGCGCCAACGTGCTTCGGCCGTTGCTGTATAGAAAGAATGACCAACCGCCTTTGACAGCTGAATTGGCCCATGCAGCTGAGACGATGGGTGTTAGTTTGAGCACAGCCAAGCGCATGTTTCGTCGCCTGGAAAAAGGTGATGGTCGAGCCAGTGCCCTGGAACCTCTTGGACGCGGTCCAAAAAAAGGTGGGGTGCGGCTGAACACGAATGTTGAGGACATTATCGACACAAATCTACAGGACAGATTTCTGGTTCAGGAACGGCCAAGCCTTTCAAGGATCGTACAGGAAATCCGACTGGAGTGTCTGGATTGCGGGTTCACGGCCCCAACACGGCGAACGATTAAGGCCCGCCTGGATGCGATGGATCAACGGAATGTCGTTCGTAAGCGGCAGGGCGCTAAGGCTGCGCGGGAACAATTCTCGGCAATTGCGGGGGAGTTCACTGCAGATTTGCCTCTAGATATTGTTCAGATCGATCACACTCTTGCAGACATAATTCTGGTCGACAGCATTGACAGAGAGGCCTTTCGTCGTCCGTGGGTAACATTCGCAATCGACGTTGCTACACGCGTTGTTACCGGGTTCTACATTACCTTCGATGCGCCCTCGACCCTTTCAGTGGCGCTTTGTCTCGAGCATGCAACGATGGATAAGAGCCACTTCACCGCGGGCCA
>DFBP01000231.1:14259-14935 GCA_002366685.1 Rhodobacterales bacterium UBA3077
CCGAATGGGGCATTGAGCTGGATTTCCGCCCACCCGGCCGCCCGCATTATGGTGGGCATATTGAACGGCTGATTGGCACCAAAATGGGTGCGGTGCATTTACTACCCGGCACGACCGAAGCATCGCCAAAAGCTCGCGGCGAATATGACAGTATGGATCAGGCGACAATGACTCTGGCCGAGTTTGAAGATTGGTTGGCACTTGAAGTCTGCCGCTATCACGGCACACAACATCGGGGTATAAATAAAACGCCATTGTCCAAGTGGGAAGACCTTGAGAGCGAGGCGGTCATACGACATCCTAATGATGCAAAAGCATTCAGTATCAGTTTTTACCCGGGCCTGGAGCGTAAGCTCCGGCGAGATGGTGTGCATTTGTTTAATATTCGTTATTGGTCGGATGCGTTCGGAGCCCTTATTGGTCGGCTAAAAGGGACAGTGATCGTCAAATATGACCCACGTGACTTATCAAGAATCTGGATCAAGTGTCCTGACGACCGAGTGATTGAAGCACGTTATCGGGACCTGCAGCGTCCGAAGATTTCGCTATGGGAACATCGTGAGGCAAGCAAGGCATTAAATGAAAGCGGGAAGGCATCGAACGAAGCCAATTTATTTGCCTATGTTCTGGAACAGCGTCGCGTGGTGGAGCGCTCAAAACGGTTAACCAGAGCCGC
>DFBP01000053.1:0-2441 GCA_002366685.1 Rhodobacterales bacterium UBA3077
AAACGATCACGTTTAAGCGCCGCATCTGTTGCTTAGCCCATACCCTTCATCAGCTCGGCCACCTCGACCTCGCCCACTTCCAGATGCGGGCAGGCTTTGGCGATTTCCATCGCGGCATCCATATCGTCGGCTTTCACAATCGAATAGCCGCTTAAACCACCCGCGCGGGTCGAACCATCGGCCGACAAAATAGTGCCGCCCTTAAACGGCGTGCCGAAATTGATGATATTCTCGCCCAGATCCTGCATCCACTTCATCCAGCGACCGCGCGCCGCTTCGCCAGCCTCTTTTGATTCTGGCTGGCCATGCCCATGATAAATAATGATATATTCTGCCATTTTGGCGTCTCCCTCGATTGGTTATTGTAATAATTCTTTAAGCCGTGCCAGCGTTGAGGCCCAGCCGTATTGGCTCTGCATTTCGATCTCGGCATCGCTCAGCCCTGATTGGGTGAGGGTAAAGTGGCTGCCGCCCGTGTCAACCGGGTTCACCTCAAAGCGCACCACGCTGTCTATCATCGGACATGTTGCCCGCCTCGTTTGGCGTGCATTGATTCAGAACTTTTTCTGCTGCAGAAGTAGTTTAATAGGTCCTGACCCTAGCAAGCCCCGCAAAGCCTAAACACCTTTTCTAACATAGCGCTTTATCAAAAGCTTGGTTTCGGTCGGCAGGATTGACCAGCATACAATTGCCGTTATCGCGACCAGAAGAAGATTCAGGAAAATCCAGAAATTGCCAAAGTCGGTTTGAAATCTCGTTACCCAAAAACCAAAGATAATCAAAAAGGATGGAACCAAAATGATCTTCATACACTGCTTGAAAGATTGCGCCAACCAGGCGAGCACGAGCGTATCTGTCAGAGTTCGCAAGCCAAAGGCACAAGCAGCGCCGGTCAATCCCCACTGATGCAGGCCCAAATACAAGAGCGCCAAATATGGAACAAGTTCAATGGTATGCAAAATCGCTGTCACTTTAGGGCGTCCAGAAGCCTGAATTTGCGCAAATGAAATATGACCGAAACCATTGATCCAAAACCCCAACAGAAGGATTTGCCCGGTCTGAGCAGCCTCTTCGGCGAATTCTGCATCAATCCAAATCGTCAAAAAGGGTTTAAGAAAAAGAACCGCTGTCAAAATTGAGGGTGTCGTAAACAATGCCAATAATAGCATTGCACTTTTAGACATCTGGCGCTGTTCTATACTATTTGCAGACGCAAACCGTGGGAATATTGCAGAAGCCAAAGAGCTGGCCAATATGGTTGTCTTTTCTGCCAATTGAAACGGAATAGTGTAGTAGGTCACAAATTTGGCGCCGAAGGTGGCACCAATGACAACCCTATCAAAACCTGCCATCATTGGTGCGATGATTGATGACAGGGTGATCCAGCCACCAAAGCCAAGAAGGTTTTTCGCTAAACGAAACGAAATCACCAAATCGAAACCGCCGAACACATGCCGGTAACACCAATAGAATAGTGCGGCAATGGCCACCACTTTCGAAAGTAAGACAGCGGGCAGAAGCAGTGCGAGGTCCGGACCATACAACCATGCAACCGTTAGCGGCAAAATCTGGGCGAGAGATGATCCGGTTACTACAATCGTATTGACTGCCAAAAACCGCGAATGACCTTGCAGAGCACCTGTCAGAACACTCGAGATGGTTGCGAGCGGAACGGCAAGAACAAGCCACGGAATTGCGTTTTTCATTTCTGACTGGAGTGCCGGGTCAAGCAAAATAACTTCTTCAAATATGTAAAGCGCGACAGGCCATATAATGGCTCCGCCCAGAAGACCTAAACTGCCGTTCATAACGAGCGCGGTCCAAAAGGTACTGGCTGTTTCCTGCGAAGGGGTGCCCCCCAGATACGCAATTCGCTGTGTGGTTGCCCGACCTAACCCTAGGTCGAAAAGTCCAAAATACCCCAGAATGAGCCATGCAATGGCAAGCACACCAAATCTCGCTTCGGTAATTAATTCCAGATAGACCGGAATCGTTGCCAACGAAAGAATGAGAGGGAGCACAGCTCCCATCAAATTGTATGAAGTATGTTTCTGGATGCTCACAAAAGTATGTCCCTCAGCTATTCTCCGAGCAATTTTGCAGCAGTCGTTTTACATGCGGGAGAATTATTGGTTACCTCTGCCTGCGCTAATAGTTGCAATTTGGAGCCTACAAGGCAATAAACTGGCTTATAGGGTCTTTTAGGGCAACCACTAGGAGACGTATATACCTTTGTCCAGCAGGTGCAGACGGAAAGGCTCGTTAGAGCAAAACTGTTGACCACCGTCCAAGATCATCTTTTTAAATTATAGGCTGAAAATTTCCTCGCCTTTTGTTGAGAGTTTCCTATGCAAATACTATCGAATTCCGCGTTTCAAAAATACAGCTTCTGGTTGCCCCTATGTCTGTTTCTGTTGCCGATAGTAATGGCCATTATTCCA
>DFBP01000053.1:2542-3411 GCA_002366685.1 Rhodobacterales bacterium UBA3077
ATCGTTGGATATACAACTTTATATGTTGCGGCGGATGCAGTTTATTCAGCGCAAAAGGTATTTGATCTGATGCTCTTTGTCGGTTTGTGCTTCGCAAGCGCTTTTATTTTCCAGCGTGGGGGGCACTTTCTCGTTCGAAACGCGTTGTTGGCAATTTTTGCAGGCATTGTTGTGGCTACTTTATTGGTAGCGGTTCAATTCTATTTTAAAATTCCCCAATATTACAATTGGCCCTATTTCCTGCCCGGGTTTATTTATATCCGCATTTTTGGCTTTTCTCTTACGGTTGGAATCGCCATGGGAACCGGCTTATTAGCTCTGCCGACCCTTCAAACGCGTGCCGTCCAGATCGTGATTTTTGCAAGTCTCTTGGGGCTTTGGGTGGCTTTATTCTGGACGAGCAGTCGCGGCGGGATTTTCTCTCTAATTTTGGTCACTCCTGTACTTGCGTTTTTAATTCCCAAACTACGTCGAGGCCTATTTGTTTCATTATTGGCGATGCTAATTGGCGCATACCTCTCATCAATGATCGAAGCCCCAAGTTCTGATTTTGGCTTTTCCAACTCTTTTACCGAAGCTGGAAATTATCAATCTTTGAATGGCTTTTCGGGTTACAGGTTAAATGAGTGGAGATTAATACTCGACCTAATTGCCGAAAAACCGCTGTTTGGTCACGGGTATGGACAAGCTCTGCTCGTCGCCGGAGATGTCGGTGTTACCCATGCCCATGTGCATAACATCGTTCTTGAAGCCGCTTTGTCATGGGGGTGGATCGGTGCCGCGTGCATCGGGTATCTCATTCTACGGTTCTGGTTTATCGGAGTGAAAAACACGATCACAAGTAATGTGGCCGAAAGCCTGCCCGCTTT
>DFBP01000067.1 GCA_002366685.1 Rhodobacterales bacterium UBA3077
ATTCCGCCACCTGGGCAGGTGTCGTTGTGGGGCGTGACTATACCCGAGGGGCGGGGGTGTCAACTTGATTGGCGCGGAAAATGCGCCAATCGCCAAAAATTTTATACATCTGTTTGAGGGGCACTGATTCTCGCTTGTCGGACCGCTGCTTCAGCGGTATGCAAGGAGGGAAGCATTTAATGGAGCGTTCCATGTCAAATCATCCCCCTATTGTAACCATTTTTGGCGGTTCCGGCTTTGTTGGCCGATATATTACCCAACGTATGGCGCTTGCCGGTTGGCGGGTGCGGGTGGCAGTTCGGCGGCCAAATGAAGCCATGCATGTTTTGCCATATGGCGAAGTTGGGCAGGTAACACTGGTGCAGGCCAATGTGCGGGATGCTGATTCAACCCGCGCCGCGATCAAAGGCGCTGATGCTGTTGTGAACTGTGTCGGGATTTTGGCAGAAAACAGTCGTCAGAAGTTTGATGATGTGCATCGTGTAGCGGCAGCGCGAATAGCGCAGCTTTCGGCTGAGGAACAGGTTGGCAAACTTGTCCACCTTTCAGCGCTGGGCTCTGGCCTGGACTCCGAAAGCGAATATGCGCGTAGCAAAGCGGCGGGCGAGGCGGATGTGCTGGCACATTTCCCTGATGCGGTAGTCCTGAAGCCATCCATCATTTTTGGCAATGAAGACCGGTTCTTCAACCTGTTTGGTGCGATTGCAAGATATTCACCAGTATTGCCAATTGTTGGCGGAAATACCAAATTTCAGCCGGTTTATGTGGATGATGTTGCCGCGGCGGCCGAGGCGGCTATTCTCGGAGATGCAAAAGGCGTATTTGCTTTGGGCGGGCCGGAAGTGGAGACCATGCGCAGCTTGATGGAGCGGTTGCTACGGGTTGTAAGGCGTAAAAAGTTCGTTGTGGACATGCCGTTTGGGCTTGCGCGGATCAATGCGTTCTTTAATGAATTCTGGCACAAGGTGACGCTTGGCATCGTGCCATTGGTGCTCACGCGGGATCAGGTGAAATTGCTTTCTTCGGATAACGTTGTTCCCGAAGGCGCAAAGGGTTTGGCTGATTTGGGTGTGCAGGCAACGTCGATGGGTGCGGTGTTGGATGGTTATCTTTACCGTTTCCGTTCGCAGGGGCAGTTTAACGAAGTAACTGACTCGGCTGAAAACCTGCATGGCTAGGCTTCGGTGTTCAGGGGGGCTCGCCCCCCTCTTGCCCTGCGGGCAATTCACCCCGAGGATATTTACACAATTTGGATGGCTTTAGCTGTAGGCTATGAAAAGCAGCAGTAATCCTAGTGCGATACGATAGATCACATATGGGGTGAAGCTTGTGCTTCGTAGCAACCGCATCATTAGGGTCAGGGCTCCAAGGGCGGAAAAAAAGGCGAGCACCGCGGCAAGACCGGCCTCTTTGAGCAAGGTCCAGTCACCGGCCTCAACGACATCTTTTCCAAGCAATAGGCCGGAGGCGAGAATGGTCGGGATCGACATCAGCATCGCAATCCGGGCACCATCGGTACGTGTGAAACCAAGGCCGCGGGCGGCGGTGATGGTAATACCGGAGCGCGACGTGCCGGGGATCAGCGCGATGGCTTGTGCGAGCCCCATGAGGAGGGCGTCTTTCCAGTTCCAGCCCTCGGCTTTCCTGATTTCAGGGCCCTTTTTATCTGCGATATAGAGGGCAATGCCAAAGGTTAGCATGGTCCAGCCGATGACTTTTATGTTGCGCATCGCGTCCATCGCATCTGCCATTTTCAGGACTAGACCCAAGATGATAACCGGGACGGTGGCAAAACACAGCAGCAGGAATAATCTGGCCTGCCGGGTGGTGAATTTTCCGGTGAGTGTGTGGGCAAAGCCTGCAACGAGCTGCCCCATATCGCGCCAGAAATAAAGCATAACGGCACCCAGAGTGCCGACATGAACGGCCACATCCAGCAAGAGCCCTTGATCTTCCACGTTCAGCAACCTTGGCAGCAAAATAAGATGGCCGGATGAGGAGACGGGCAGAAACTCGGTAAGGCCTTGAATGAGGGCAAGAAGGAGCAGGTGGAGGAGGCTATCCATAATGTGCTTTCAGTTGATTCGAAGCAGACTATAACGGCGCGGTATTGCTAGGTCATTCGCAAACAAAGGTCCAAATATTGACCTAAATATGTTAAAATGGAGCGGGTGTCGCGCGAGAATTCAAAGATTTTTAAAAAATAGGTCAGCATATAAACCTTTTCAATGTGCATCAGCCGTTATAAGACGTGTGTTCCAAACCAATAGCCGGAGCAGACCATGGCCAAACAACCGATGCTTAAATTTGTGGATATATCGCGGGATATGCCCGCAAAACGCAGTGCCGAGGCGCGTACTGGCGACTACCACGAGATTTACGCGGAGTTCGCCGCCAGCAAGGCCGCTGAGCAGGCCAGCCGGTGCAGCCAGTGTGGGGTGCCCTATTGCCAAAACCACTGCCCACTGCACAATAACATCCCTGACTGGCTGAACCGTACCGCGACCGGCCGGTTGCAGGAGGCGTATGAGCTTTCGCAAGCGACCAATACCTTCCCCGAGATTTGCGGTCGCATTTGCCCGCAAGATCGGCTTTGCGAAGGTAACTGCGTGATCGAACAATCAGGCCACGAGACCGTGACGATTGGTGCGGTCGAGAAATACTTGACCGATACCGCATGGGATAACGGCTGGGTTAAGCCGCTGGTTGCGCGGGCTGAACTTGGGCAAACCGTTGGAATTATCGGCGCTGGCCCGGGGGGCTTGGCTGCAGCAGAAGAGCTGCGAGCTGAGGGTTACGGCGTGACGGTTTATGACCGTAACGACCGCGCTGGCGGATTGCTGACCTATGGCATCCCAGGCTTCAAGCTGGAAAAAGACGTGGTTATGCGGCGGGTTGAGCGGCTGGAGGCTGGCGGAGTCGAGATCATTACCAACTGTAATGTGGGGGAGGATATCACCTTCGCTGAACTGCGCGAAAAGCATGACGCGGTTCTGATTGCCACAGGTGTTTACAAAAAACGCGGTTTGAAAGCGCCCGGTTCAGGGATTTCGGGGATTGTGCAGGCGCTCGATTATCTGACCACCTCAAACCACCTGAACTTTGGTGATGATGTGGACCTTGCCACGCTGGATGCCAAAGGCAAAAAAGTGGTGGTGGTCGGTGGTGGCGATACCGCGATGGACTGCGTGCGCACCGCCATCCGCCAAGGGGCGGAATCGGTGAAGTGCCTGTACCGCCGTGATAAAGAAAACATGCCCGGCTCGATGCGTGAAACCCAAAATGCCGAGGAGGAAGGTGTGCAGTTTGACTGGCTGCGTGCGCCCAAGGCGTTTACCGGTGAGGCTTTTGTGACCGGCGTTCGCGTGGCCAAAATGCGTCTCGGCGCGCCGGATGCCTCTGGCCGCCGTGCGCCTGAGGAGATTGACGGCGCTGACTATACCGAGGATGCGGATCTGGTGATTCTCGCGCTTGGGTTTGAGCCGGAAAACCTGCCGGAAATGTGGGAAACTCCTGAACTGGAAGCTACCCGTTGGGGCACAATCACAGCGCAGCATGATACCCACGCCACCAGCCTCCCCGGCGTTTATGCAGTCGGTGACATTGTGCGCGGTGCCAGCCTTGTGGTCTGGGCCATTGCGGACGGGCGCGGGGCAGCGGAAAGCATTTCGGCCTATCTCCGCACGAGTGCGCAGGTGGCGGCGCAATGACAGACCGGACCGGACAATGCCTGTGCGGAGCGGTCAGCTTTAAAGCCGTAGATATGTCTGACACCTTCTCGGCTTGCTATTGCGATTCCTGCCAACGCTGGGCGGGTGGGCCTTATATGGGTGCAAGTGTGAAAACGGAAAACCTTGAGGTCGATGGGAGTGAAAACATCGGCATCATAAAAACCACCAGCTTTGCCGAGCGGGCGTTTTGCAAGAAATGCGGGTCAGGCATTTGGTGGCGGTTGACCTTTGGCCAATATGTGGGCAGCACCAGTATTCCGATCGGGTTGCTCGATGACCGCAGCGGCCTGACGCTAAGTGACGAAATGTATTCGGATTACAAAGACCACACAAACGAGCGGCCCGAAAATGTGGGTCAAATGACTAGCACAGAGGCTGAGGCTGTTGTGGCCACCTTCACCGAAGGAGAGCCAGAATGAGCCGAACCGGAAAATGCCTGTGCGGCGCGGTGAGTTTCGAGGTTTCAGACCTCAACCCCGAGTTTGGCACCTGCCACTGTAAAATGTGCCAGCGCTGGGCGGGTAGTGCCCTGCTGGGGCTGACGATACCGGCGGATACCATCACTTTTTCCGGCACCGAACACATCCGCCGCTTCCAGTCATCTGACTGGGCCGAGCGGGCTTGGTGCGATCAATGCGGCTCGGGGCTTTGGTATCGGGTAACCGCTGAAGGGCCTGAGCGAGGCACCTATCACATGCCGGTGGGCTTGCTGGATGACACCGACGGGCTGAAGATGATTAGAGAGATTTTCACCGATGAAATGGCCGATGTGGTCGATTTTGCGGGTGAACGTAAAACCATGACAGGCGAGGAAGTTTTTGCCCTGTATGCGCCGAAAGAGGACTAAGACATGACCAAATTTGACCAAAAATGGGTTGAGAGCCAGCAAGCGCTACGGGCGAAGCTGAACGAAAGCGGCATGTATCGCGAGGCCGAGGAGCACGCCGCGTGCGGCGTTGGATTGGTCGCAGCCTCAAACGGCGTGCCACAGCGCGCCGTGGTTGAAAACGGCATCAAGGCCTTGAGCGCAATCTGGCACCGTGGCGCGGTAGATGCCGATGGCAAAACCGGTGACGGCGCGGGGATCCTGCTGCAAATTCCGGTGGAGTTCTTTCAAGAGCAGGTGCGCCGCACCGGCCATGAGCCCGGGGACGAGCTGCTTGCTGTTGGCATGATCTTCCTGCCGCGCACCAACTTTGGCGCTCAGGAATCCTGCCGTACAATTGTTGAGTCCGAAGTGCTGCGCATGGGCTATTACAGTTACGGCTGGCGCCACGTGCCGGTGGATGTCTCCTGCCTTGGTGAAAAAGCCAACGCCACCCGCCCCGAGGTCGAGCAAATTCTGATCTCGAATTCCAAAGGCGTGGATGAGGAAACCTTCGAGCGCGAGCTTTATGTGATCCGCCGCCGGATCGAAAAAGCCGCTGCTGGCATTGACGGGTTTTACGTCTGCTCGCTTTCGTGCCGGAGCGTGATTTATAAAGGCATGATGCTGGCCGAGCAGGTATCGGTGTTTTATCCTGATCTGGAAGACGAACGTTTTATCTCGTCTTACGCTGTTTATCACCAGCGCTATTCAACCAATACTTTCCCGCAGTGGTGGCTGGCGCAACCGTTCCGCATGTTGGCGCATAACGGTGAGATCAACACCCTGAAGGGCAACCTTAACTGGATGAAAAGCCACGAGATTCGCATGGCGAGTGCGGCGTTTGGCGATGCGGCTGAGGATATCAAACCGATCGTGGCTGACGGCAGTTCGGATTCCGCTGCGCTGGATTCGGTTTTCGAGATGATGGTCCGGGCTGGTCGCTCGGCCCCGATGGCCAAAACTATGCTGGTGCCCGAAAGCTGGGCTAACATGGCCACCGCGATCCCCGAAGCGTGGCAGGACATGTATGCCTATTCCAATTCGGTGATGGAACCATGGGACGGCCCCGCCGCGCTGGCCATGACCGATGGTCGCTGGGTGGTAGCGGGCCTTGACCGCAACGGCCTGCGCCCGATGCGCTATGTGGTGACCGATGACGGTATGGTCATCGCGGGTTCCGAGGCCGGTATGGTGCCGGTTAAAACCAGAAACATCGTGCGCAAAGGCGCGCTTGGACCGGGCCAGATGCTGGCGGTTGATCTGAAAGAGGGCAAAATCTGGAAAGATACCGAGCTGAAAAACATGCTCGCTGCCAGTCGGCCTTTTGGCGACTGGGCCAAAAATATCACTGATCTTGAGAAGATCGACGAAGGCGATAAAGAGTTCACGATGTTTACCGGCGAAGCCCTGCGTAAACGTCAGATCGCAGCCGGCTACACGCTCGAAGAGCTTGAAGGCATTTTGCACCCGATGGCCGAAGACGGCAAAGAGGGATTGGCCTCGATGGGGGATGATACCCCGAGCGCGGTGCTTTCCGAAAAGTATCGCCCACTCAGCCACTTCTTCCGGCAAAATTTCTCTCAGGTGACCAATCCGCCAATTGATAGCTTGCGCGAATACCGCGTGATGAGCCTGAAAACCCGTTTCGGGAACCTGAAAAACGTGCTCGACCAAAGCTCGGCGCAAACCGAGATTATCATGCTGGAAAGTCCGTTTGTTTCGAACACGCGTTTCAAAGCGATGATGAAGTACTTCGGCGAGAGCGCTGTGGTGATTGACTGCACATTCGCCGTGGATGGCAACCTTCAAGAGGCGCTGGAAGATATCCGCCAGCAGGCCGAAGAGGCCGTACGCGCGGGCGCAACCCACCTTGTGCTGACCGACGAGCACCAAAGCGAGAGCAAGGTGCAGATGCCGATGATCTTGGCGAACTCGGCTGTGCATAGCTGGCTGGTGCGCAAAGGTTTGCGGACCTTTACCTCGATCAACGTACGCTCGGCCGAGTGTATGGATTCCCAATATTTTGCGGTTCTGATCGGCGGCGGTGCGACCACGGTAAACGCCTATCTGGCTGAGGATAGTTTGGCTGATCGCGTAGCGCGCGGCTTGCTTGACAGCCCCGTTGAGGACGCGATTGCCCGCTACCGTGAAGCCATCGACCAAGGCTTGCTCAAGATCATGTCCAAAATGGGGATATCGGTGATCTCCTCTTATCGTGGCGGTTTGAACTTTGAGGCTGTGGGGCTATCTCGCGCCATGGTGGCCGAATATTTCCCCGGCATGGTCAGCCGGATTTCCGGGATCGGAATCGCGGGCATCCAGCGGAAAATCAGCAAAATCCACGCCAAAGGCTGGCTCGGCGGGCAAGATGTGCTCGATATTGGTGGCTTTTACAAGCTGCGAAGTACAGGCGAAACCCATGCGTGGGGAGCCTCCAACATGCACCTTCTGCAATCAGCCTGTGACCGGAACTCGTTTGACCTCTGGAAGAAATATTCCAAGCTCATGCAGTCAGCCCCGCCAATTCACCTGCGGGACCTGCTGGATTTTGAAACCTCTGCCGAGCCGATCCCGTTGGATGAAGTTGAAAGCATTACAAGTATCCGCAAGCGGTTTGTGACCCCGGGCATGAGCCTTGGGGCTTTGAGCCCGGAGGCGCACAAAACCCTGAACGTAGCGATGAACCGGATTGGCGCGAAGTCCAACTCGGGTGAGGGCGGGGAAGACCCGGCGCATTTCCACCCGGAGCCAAATGGCGATAACCCGTCAGCGAAAATCAAGCAGGTGGCTTCGGGTCGCTTTGGGGTGACTGCGGAATACCTCAACCAGTGTGAGGAGATCGAGATCAAGGTCGCCCAAGGTGCCAAGCCCGGAGAGGGCGGGCAATTGCCCGGCATCAAGGTGAACGCCCTGATCGCGCGCCTGCGGCACTCGACCGAAGGTGTGACCCTGATTTCACCACCGCCACACCATGATATTTACAGTATCGAGGATTTGGCCCAGCTGATTTACGACCTCAAGCAAATCAATCCGCGCGCCAAAATCTGCGTGAAGCTGGTGGCACAATCCGGCGTGGGCACAATTGCGGCGGGTGTGGCCAAGGCCAAGGCTGATGTTATTCTGATCGCCGGCCACAATGGCGGCACTGGCGCGAGCCCGGCGACCTCTATCAAATATGTGGGCCTGCCATGGGAAATGGGCCTGACCGAAGCACACCAAGTGCTGGCCATGAACGACCTTCGTGGCCGTGTAACACTGCGCACCGATGGTGGCTTGCGGACAGGGCGTGACATTGTGATTGCCGCCATGATGGGGGCCGAAGAGTACGGCATTGGCACTGCGGCCCTGATTTCGATGGGCTGTATCATGGTCCGGCAGTGCCAGTCCAACACCTGCCCTGTGGGCATTTGTGTGCAAGATGAACGCCTGCGTGAAAAGTTCACCGGAACGGCTGATAAGGTTGTGAACCTGATCACCTTCTATGCCCAAGAGGTGCGTGAAGTGCTCGCTAGCATCGGCGCGCGCTCGCTGAACGAAGTGATTGGCCGTGCCGATCTGCTTTCACAGGTTTCCCGTGGCTCCGAGCACCTTGATGACCTTGACCTCAACCCGATGCTGATTAGCGTCGATGAGGGCCATGACATCGACTATGACCGCAACCGCGAACGCCAGTTCGTGCCTGATACGCTTGATGCGCTGATCCTGCGCGATGCGGAGCCGTTTTTCAAAGACGGTGAGAAAATGCAGCTCTCCTATGCGGTACAAAACACGCATCGCACGATCGGCGCGCGGGTTTCCTCCCATATCGTCAAGCGATTTGGCATGAATAATGATTTGCAGGAAAACCACCTCAGCATCAAGCTGGCGGGTTCTGCGGGCCAGTCTCTGGGCGCGTTTGCGGTACCGGGGCTCAAGATAGAGGTCTCGGGTGACGCCAATGACTATGTCGGCAAAGGCCTCTCCGGCGGCTGTATTGTGGTGCGCCCACCGCTGAATTGCGGGCTGGTGGCGGCGGAAAACACCATCATCGGCAACACCGTTCTATACGGTGCAACCGAAGGCAAGCTCTTTGCCAATGGTCGCGCTGGCGAGCGCTTCTGCGTCCGCAACTCGGGCGCCAAAGTGGTGGTCGAAGGTTGCGGCTCCAACGGGTGTGAATACATGACCGGCGGCATGGCGGTGATCCTCGGCCCCGTGGGTGACAACTTTGGCGCGGGCATGACCGGCGGCATGGCCTATGTTTATGACCCCGACAATACGTTCGAAACGCGCATGAACTCCGAGACCCTGATCTGCCAGTCGCTGAAATCCGCCTATTGGGAATCGGCACTGATTTATTTGGTCGAACAACACGCGGCTGAAACCGGCTCGCCGCTGGCTTCTGAATTGTTGCGCAACTGGGAGCGTACACAGAGGCATTTCAAGCAAATTTGCCCTAAAGAAATGTTGAACCGCCTGCCGCACCCCCTGAATGACGATCAGGAACAAGAAACCGCATAGCCGCTTGTGACTTTTCGTCACCTGCCCGCCGGAAGTATCCAACCGATACTTCCGGCGCTTTCTCTTGAAAACCGCGCGTAAAAGCCCCATTAATTCAAAATCGAATATATGGAGTCCTAATGTTTCGCCTCTACCACCAGCCTCTTTCCCCGTTTTCCCGCAAAATCCGCCTGGTTCTGGCTGAGAAGAAGATTGATGTGGAGCTTGTCGAGGAGAAATACTGGGAGAAACGGCTGGACTTTTTGCGGCTAAACCCGGGGGGCAAGGTGCCGGTTCTGCGCAAGGGTAGCTTTGTACTCGGGGAATCTTCGGCGATTTTCGAGTATCTCGAAGAGACTTGCCCGACCCCTGCACTGCTACCCCGTGATCCCGCCGCGCGTGCCGAAGCCCGCCGCTTGCAGGGTTGGTTTGATGACAAGTTCCACCACGAGGTCACGTCGAACCTCGTTTATGAACGCATCAACAAAAAGCTGATGGGAATCGGCTACCCCGATAGCCACAAAATCAAAGCCGGCAGCAAAAACATCAAATACCATCTGGATTACATGGGCTGGCTGCTCGAAACCCGTGACTGGCTGGCGGGTAATAGTATGAGCATCGCGGACTTTACCGCCGCTGCACATTTGAGCACACTTGACTATGTGAATGACGTTGACTGGCTGCGCAATCGTAACGTTAAAGAATGGTATGCCCGCATCAAATCCCGTCCGGCATTTCGGGCCTTGCTCATTGATCAGGTCACGGGTTTTGTTCCGCCCGATCATTACGCTGATCTGGATTTTTAGGTGGAAGAGCTGGCCACAAGGCTGCGCGCGCAAGCGCTGGCCGAGGGGTTTTCAGATATCGGAATCTGCGCGCCGGATGCAGCACCGGAAACCGCCGGTCGGTTAGATGCTTTTCTGAAAGCTGGACTGCACGGTGATATGGGTTGGATGGCGCAGCGATCCAAGTGGCGCGGTTCTCCCACGGCTTTATGGCCCGAAGCAAAGTCGGTAATTATGTTGGCCGAAAATTACGGCCCCGACGAAGACCCGCTCCGTCTGCTTTCCATGAAAGACCGGGGTAGTATCTCGGTATATGCCCGCAACAAAGACTACCACGACCCCGTCAAAAAACGGCTCAAACGGTTGGGGCGCTGGTTGATCGAACAGGAGCCGTGCGAGATCAAAGTGTTTGTTGATACCGCACCGGTTATGGAAAAACCGCTGGCGCAGGCCGCTGGCTTAGGCTGGCAGGGCAAGCATACTAATGTGGTTAGCCGCAAGCTGGGGAGCTGGTTTTTTCTGGGCGCGATATTCACAACACTCGATCTGCCAAAAGATCAACCCGAGCCCGACCATTGCGGCAATTGCCGCTCTTGCCTTGATGCCTGCCCGACAGATGCGTTTATCGCGCCCTATCGGCTCGACCCGCGCAAATGTATTTCCTACCTGACCATTGAGCAAAAAGGCCCGATAGACCCAGCGTTGCGAGCCCAAATGGGCAACCGGATATATGGCTGCGACGATTGCCTTGCCGTGTGCCCTTGGAACAAATTTGCGCAAGTCGCATCTGATGCGGCTTATTGGGCGCGGATCGAGTTGCGCTGCCCCAAGCTTGAGCACCTCGTGACCCTTGATGATGCCGATTTCCGTGAGGTTTTTGCCGGATCTCCGATCAAACGCATCGGGCGGGTCAGCTTTGTGCGCAACGTACTCTACGCCATCGGGAATTCCGGGGATGCTTCAATGGCTGCGGCGGCGCGCCCTCTGGCGAGTGATCCCGATGATACGATAAAAGACGCAGCGCATTGGGCGCTGGAGAGGTTGTCATGAAGCTATTGATACTGGGACTTGGCTATACCGGCCGTGCGGTCGCCGCTCACATGCGCGGTCTTGGCTGGGAGGTGCGCGGGACTACGCGCCATCCAGCCGATGATTCCCTGCTTCAATGGCCGGGGAGTGACATTTCTGACACAGTCAACTGGGCATCCCACATACTTGTCTCTGCGGCCCCCGATGAAAATGGCGACCCGTTTCTGGCTGGATTGGAGGCCGAAATTCTGGCGGCCAAACCGGAATGGCTTGGCTATTTATCGACCACCGGCGTGTACGGAGACCATGGAGGCGCATGGGTTGACGAGGGCACGGCGCTCACACCGGCAACTACACGCGGCCATCATCGGGTAAAGGCCGAAGGGCAGTGGATGGCATTGCATGAAGCCCAAAATCTGCCCGTGCACATTTTCCGGCTTGCCGGTATATATGGCCCGGGCCGGGGGCCATTCGCCAAGGTGCGTGCGGGTACAGCACGCCGGATTATAAAAGATAATCAGGTGTTTAGCCGCACCCATGTTGAAGATATCGCCCAAGTGATCGCGGCCTCGATTTCGCAGCCAAACCCGGGGCAGATCTATAACGTATGTGATAACAACCCCGCCCCGCCGCAAGATGTGATCGGCTATGCCGCCGAATTGCTCGGGGTGCCGTTGCCTCCGGCAATCGACTTTGAATCCGCGGATCTAACCCCGATGGCGCGCAGTTTTTATGCGGAATCCAAGAAGGTTTCCAATGCAAGAATCAAAGACGAACTTGGCGTGCGGCTTCTCTACCCCGACTACAAATCCGGCCTCGAAGACTTGTTGGCGCAGGAAGCTGCCACCTGAGTCCGAAACATCTCGCCCCCCGGCCAGATTCAGGTTAAAAAAGAGTTCGTTTTATCTGATAGATTCGGTGAGGGGTAATATGTCTGGAATGGGTCGGTTGATAGCCACTACGGCACTGGGAATTTTTATTGCCCCGATCGCCATCGCGCAGGATTTTGCGCCCAGCTTTGGCAACCACGGCTCGATCGGCATTATTGATATGCCCAACGCCGCCATGCAGCCGGACGGGGAGACAAGTTGGTCTTTTATCGGAAACGGAACAAGCTCGGGCGGGGTGCTGAACTTTCAACTCCTGCCAAATGTCGAGGCCTCGGCCCGCATTGTCAGTCTGGATGACTGGACCGCACCGGGTGTTTCCTTTGGTGACAACACGCTCGACCTCAAGTTCCGTCTGGTGAACGAGGGGGATATTCGACCCGCTATTGCCATAGGCTTCCGTGACTTTCTGCCCAACGGGCCAACCTCTTCAGAGTATGTGGTCGCAACCAAATCAATTGGGGATAACCTGAGGGTCACGGCCGGCCTAGGCTGGGGGCGGCTTGGTTCCTATAACCCGATCGCCGCGCCCTTTGGCGATCGGCCAGCCGTTGATAGCGAACTCGGGTTTAGTCATATGTTTGCCGGCGACGCCGCCTTGTTTGGCGGTGTCGAGTGGCAAACGCCGCTTGATGGGCTAACCCTCAAGGCCGAGTATTCCTCAGACGCATATAGCGGTGAGCAAGTGTTCGGTGATTTCACTCATAACTCCCCGTTCAATTTTGGCCTGGATTACCGCTTGGGCAGCCATCTCTCGTTTGGGGCCTATTATAACTACGGGTCCGAGTTCGGGTTCCGCGTTTCCTTGAGCGGGAACCCCAATGAACCGATCACACCGCAAGACCTTGGCGTTGGGCCCGCCCCCATCAATGCCCGTCCTGCGGACTATAGCACAGATACCTCTTGGGCCGCTGCGCCCATTGTGCGCAGCAAGATGGTTGAAATTCTGGCAAAGGCGCTGGCGGAGGATGGTATTCATGTTCAGGAAGGTCGGATCACCGGCAACGCGCTTGAGCTTTATATCAACAATGGCAAGTATTCGCGCCAGCCAATGGCGGTTGGCCGCTTGGCACGCGTGCTCGCCGGTTCAACCCCGCCTTCGGTTGAGGTGTTCCGGATCACTCTAACAAGTGGCGGGTTGCCGACCACCACCATGGAAATCAACCGCGCTGATCTTGAAGCTCAGGTGGATCGCCCGAATGCGGGGCCCGATAGTTTTGCGACAACGACCTTCAGTTCCGCACCTTACCATATCGAAGGGGAAGGGGTTTGGTCCCCCGAGATCGGCAAGCGGTTTAGCTGGGGGCTTAGCCCCAATATTCCGGTCAATCTGTTCAGCGCGGACAGCATCGGAGAGATTGATCTGTTGATCTCTGCCAATGCCAGTTACCGCGTTTCCCGGGCGTTTGATCTCAACCTGGCCGTAACCCAGAAGATATTTGGCAATATCGGCGAAGGTGCGTTGCCGTCGGCCAGCCCGATCCCGCATGTGCGTTCGGATGCCGGGCTCTATAACAATAGCGGCCCCGTCGTGCGGCGGTTGACTGCGGATTACATGTTCAAGGTTGCGCCGGAGCTATATGGCCGCGTTTCGGCCGGGTATCTGGAGCGTATGTTTGGCGGAGTCGATGCCGAGCTGCTCTGGAAGCCGAGCACCCAAAACTGGGGTGTTGGTGCCGAGCTTGCCTATGTGAAGCAGCGTGATTTTGACCAGATGTTCGGTTTTCAAGACTATGATACCGTAACAGGCCATGCATCGGTTTATTGGAACACCGGCTTTCATGATCTTGAAGCGCAGGTTGACGTTGGCCGTTATCTGGCCGGCGACTGGGGCGCAACTTTTAGCCTGTCACGTCGCTTCACCAATGGTTGGGAAGTTGCAGCCTATATGACCCTAACCGATGTCAGTTTTGATGACTTCGGGGACGGGAACTTTGACAAAGGGATTAGCCTGCGCATTCCGTTTGAGTGGACATTACCATTTGAAAGCCGCTCGGCCACCACGGTTTCGCTCGGCGGGTACGGCAATGATGGCGGCGCCCGTTTGAACGTTGCCAACCGGCTTTACCCCGCCGTCCGCGGCAGCGATACAACTGATCTTTACGAAACCTGGGGGGCCTTTTGGCAATGAGGATAGCGATTGGCGCTTTGGCGCTGGCGATGGCGGTTTCGGCATGTTCCTCGGGTGGCGGGACCAACCCTGTTGTCTCGGCAATATGGGGAAAAGTGAAACCGGGCGCGCGCCGTGCAGCTGCCGAAGCTGAGGCTGAAGCCGCTGCCCGCCCGCCAATTGTCGTTACCTTTGCTAAAATCAAGGAAACCGGGCTCGCGATTGTTCGCGCCCGTGTTGGTGATGATACAAACGGTGTGATGCTCTATGCACGCTCGATCAATGACAATTACGTCACTTTCGCCTCACAGCTCCAACAAACACTGACTCTGAACGGAAGTCTGATTACCGCGAGCCGAGCGATTGGCTTTGATATGCTGTCGCTTCGCTCCGATCCCCATGACCCGGTCACCCAGAATATACCACCCGAAGACTGGCCCGCGCGCGCAACCCGGGACTACCGCTTTACCGGTGATACACCGGAAGGAAAGCTTGTTTCCGTGAGCTGCCGCTTTATCAAAGGGCCAGCCTACGAGCTGGAATTGTTGGACAAAACCTTTGACACCACAATTATGCAGGGGCAATGCCGTGGCGATGGCGTGAGTTTCACCAATATCCATTTGGTTCAGGCGGATGGCCAAATCCTGCAATCTGCCCAATGGCTCGGCCCTGATCTGGGAATGGTCGAAATTGATATCCTCGAACCTTACACCCCATAAAAAAGGGCGCCGAAGCGCCC
>DFBP01000217.1 GCA_002366685.1 Rhodobacterales bacterium UBA3077
TACCGCCGGATGTTGAAACGCCCGGAGGCGCGGCGCATTTTGATGGTGATTTCAGACGGGGTGCCGGTAGATGACTCCACGCTTTCCGTCAACCCCGCCTCATATCTTGAAAAACACCTGCGCGATGTAATCGATATGGTTGAAAGCCGCAAATCGGTTGAACTTATTGCCATCGGAATCGGCCATGACGTGACCCGTTATTACAGCCGCGCGGTAACCATTACAGATGTTGAGCAACTGGCCGGCGCCATGACCGAGCAATTGGCAAATCTTTTTGAACAGGATGCCAAAAAGCGCGAACGCCTGTCAAAAACCGGCTAAAGGTCTCGGCGTTTAAAAAGCATCGAAAGAAGGCCAAAGACAATGGCTGCGCCAAACAGAGTGGGCGCCATCGGCCAAAGAAGCATCGGACCTATGATCTTCTCCCAGATCACAGGGCTTAGGTAGCGTTCGATTGCAGGCTGCAAGGCAAGCAGGCTGTTGCTGTTGCTGTTGAAATCAAACCAGACCTGACCGATTGGCTGAAACACAAACGTTTCATTTGCGCTGGTTGCACCCTGCCAGTCAAAATAGGTGCGCAAAGCGGCAGCAACTAAAAATAGAAGGCCAAGAAATCGCAGCATACCGCTTTTCCTAGGGATTTTGATTGCATTTCGGGAACATTCCGGCACTCTAGCAAACTACGGTTTCAGGCGCAAATAGCGCGAAATGAAAGCCTTGTGAGGAATATTTCAATGTATCAGGATTTCAGCACCCCAAGCAGCCCGGAAACCGGCGCGCCCAGATTGGCAGCTCTGCGAGCCGCCCTCAAAGCCGAAAAGCTGGATGGCTTTCTGATCCCGCGGGCAGATGCCCATATGGGCGAGAATGTCTCCCCGCGGGACGAGCGGCTAGCATGGTTGACCGGCTTTACCGGTTCCGATGGCCACTGCGCCGTGCTGCCCGACATTGCCGGAGTGTTTGTGGACGGCCGCTACACGCTCCAGGTTCAAAATCAAATCGATTTGGCGGCATTTGTGCCCCAAGCGATTCCGGATGACACGCTATCCGACTGGCTGATCACAAACATGCCGCAAGGCGGGACCGTTGCCTATGACCCTATGCTGCATAGCTATGATGCTATCAGCAAGCTGGAAAGTGCGGTTAAACCACATGGAATAACGCTAAAGCAGAGCCACAATATGGTAGATGCCATCTGGGACAACCAACCCGCCCCGCCACAAGGTAAAATCGAACCCTATCCGATTGCATTTGCAGGCGTGAGCAGCCGTGAAAAACGGGATGATATTGCGGCAAAGCTCAACGAGGCAAAACTTTCAGCTGTTGTATTAACTTTGCCGGATTCCATTTGCTGGCTACTCAACATTCGCGGCAATGATATTGCCAAAACGCCCGTGGCACTGGCCTTCGCTGTGGTTCATGCGGACGGTAAGGTGGATTTGGTTGTTGACCCTGCCAAAACCGGACCGGAACTTCTGGAGCATTTGGGGTCAGACGTTCGGATAACCCCGCCGTCGGACTTTGCAGGCCTGTTGGCCGGGCTTGCTGGCAAAGTCGGAGTGGACCGGACCTCCGCCCCGATCTGGATATCGCAACAGCTCAAAGAACCGGAATGGTTTACCGACCCGTGTATATTGCCCAAAGCCTGCAAAAACCCGGTCGAATTATCGGGCACACGGCAGGCCCATATGCGGGATGCCGCCGCTATGTGCGAGTTTCTGGCGTGGATTGACGCTGGAATTGACGGGCTAAGCGAAATAGATGTCGTGACCAAACTGGAAGGTTTCCGGCGCAACACCAATGCGCTCACCGATATCTCGTTTGACACGATCTGCGGCACGGGCCCCAACGGTGCCATTGTGCATTATCGGGTTGACGAAGCCAGCAACCGGCAGATCGGGCGGGATACCTTGCTGCTGGTTGACAGCGGCGGGCAATACCTTGACGGCACCACCGATATAACGCGCACAGTAATCATCGGAGCCGCTGACCAGGAAATGGTCCGCTGCTTTACTCTGGTTCTCAAAGGCATGATCAGCATTTCAAGGCTGCGCTGGCCCGAGGGGATATCAGGCCAGCATATAGACACCCTCGCCCGCGCCCCGCTCTGGGCCGCCGGGTTGGACTATAAGCACGGCACAGGCCACGGTGTTGGCGCCTATTTGAGCGTCCATGAGGGCCCGGCGCGCATATCGCGCGTCAGCGATGTGCCGCTACAAACCGGAATGATATTGTCCAACGAACCGGGATATTACCGCGAGGGCGCGTGGGGGATCCGGATCGAGAATCTGCTTGTGGTCGAAAGCCCTTCGGCGATCGATGGCGGAGAAATTCCTATGCATAGCTTTGATACAATAACATGGGTGCCGATAGATTCCCGCCTGATCAACAGCACCCTGCTGTCTCTGCCCGAGCGGGATTGGCTGAACCTTTATCACGCGCAGGTTTTAGACAAAATTGGTCCGCTAGTTTCGCCGCAAACATTGCGCTGGCTCGAAGCCGCTTGCGCATCGATTTAGCGCCAAAGTGTCAGCGCGGCGCCGGTTGAACCTGCACCGATAGTGCAGCCCTTAACGCGCCGCCACCGGTGCGTTATCCAGCAAAGCTTGTGCTGCGGCTCTGGCGGCATCGCTGATCACGTCTCCGGCCAGCATGCGGGCAATTTCGTCGCGCCGCTGGTTTTGAGCAATCGCCTCAACGGCTGTGCGTGTCACACCCGCACGCACCGATTTCGAAACCACAAAATGCCCAATCCCCATGGCGGCTACCTGCGGCGAGTGGGTGACAACCAGCACCTGCGCGCCGTCGGAAACAGCCGACAAACGCCGACCAACCGCATCGGCGGTCGCGCCGCCCACGCCGCGGTCAATTTCATCAAATATCAGGGTCAA
>DFBP01000088.1 GCA_002366685.1 Rhodobacterales bacterium UBA3077
GCCAAGGCATTTTTGACGAATTCACAACGCCCTACGCCCGAACGGACGAGACCCATGACGAAGCGATGTTTGCCGATGTGCCGGAAGACCGCAAACGCACGGCACGCGGAATTGAAGTTTGACAGATATTCTATTTCGGTACCAAATATTCGGACACAATGAAGGCCACCGTAAGTGGACCGGATGGGAAACCTGTCCCTTTGCATATGGGTAGCCACGGGATTGGTGTCTCACGATTGATTGGCGCTATCATCGAGGCAAATCACGATGACAAAGGCATTATATGGCCGGAATCAGTCGCCCCCTACAAAGTAGGCATTGTGAACCTGAAACAAGGGGGGGACGATACCGATGTTGTTTGTGAACAGCTTTATAACGGCCTCGCCCTTTGCGGGCTGGACCCGCTTTATGATGACCGCAACGAACGTGCGGGTGCCAAATTTGCCTCGATGGACCTGATCGGTTGTCCTTGGCGGATTACGGTTGGGCCACGTGGCCTCAAAAACGGTATGGTAGAATTGACCTGCCGCCGCACCGGTGAGTCCGAGGAAATGTCTCCCGAAGCGGCGCTCGAACGCTGCACACAGATTTACAGCGGAGTGTAACCCCTTGAGTACACGCCCGTTTTCAAGGTTTGAATGGACAATCGCCTGGCGTTACCTGCGCGCTCGGCGCAAAGAGGGCGGTATATCTGTTATTGCTTGGTATGCCTTCATCGGCGTTATGCTCGGCGTGGCCGCGCTGATTGTTGTGCAAGCGGTGATGATCGGGTTCAGGGAAGAATTTACCGACCGGATTCTGGGGGTAAACGCGCACGTGACCATCTATTCTGCGGATTATGATCTTGCTTCCAATCGCAGCCGAAGCTTCGAAAACTTTCTCGATATAAGTGAAACTGTAGCACAGGTGCCCGGTGTTTTACGGGCTGCGCCGGTTATAAAGGCTCAGGTAATGGCTTCGGCAAACGGGCAAAATGCCGGGGTGCAAATATTCGGGGAAACTTTGGCAGATCTGAAAGATCTCCCCTTGATCGCCAATCCGGAGAGCTTCACCGGTGATATTGAGCAATATAATGAAGGTTTGGCAATTGGTTCAGGGATCGCACGCTCGCTAAACCTGCGGGTTGGAGACTATCTTCAGCTAATCTCACCGGATGGCGCTGTTACACCTTTTGGTACCACCCCACGGATTAATGACTATCAGGTCATGTATATTTTTCAGGTAGGGCGAGCTGATATCGATCGGACGCGGATTTATATGCCTTTTGGCGAGGCGCAAAGCTTCTTTAACCGTGAAGGTTTGGCGGATGAAATCGAGGTTATGGTTGAAGACCCGCAAGAGGTCGATGACATGCGGGATTCGCTCCGCGAAGCCTCCGGCGGTGCTTTGGTTTGGACTTGGCGAGATGCCAATGGTGCTTTCCTGAGTGCGCTTGATACGGAGCGGCGGGTTATGTTTATTATTCTGTCATTGGTGGTTTTGATCGCCGCCATGAATATTATTTCCGGTTTGGTCATGCTTGTTAAAAATAAAGGTCGAGATATTGGCATTTTGCGGACAATGGGGCTAACCCAAGGGTCAATAATGCGGATATTTTTCATCTGCGGCTCGTTGATTGGAATCATTGGCACACTGATGGGATTGGTTCTTGGTACGTCATTTGCCTATTTTATTGCGGATTTGCAGCATTTTCTAGAGTGGGTCACGGGGAACCAGATTTGGAACCCCGAAATCAAATACCTCACAGAAATTCCGGTGCGGTTGCGGGTTGAAGACGTGGTCGCGACTGTTGTGCTGGCCCTTGGGCTTTCCTTATTGATCACAATCATTCCGGCGCGCAATGCGGCCAAACTCTCGCCTGTTGAGGCCCTCCGATATGAGTAGTGTTGTGTTGGAGTTACGCGACCTTTCGAAAACCTATTTCGAGGGTAAGCCAAACGAAATCAAGGTTCTGGATGGTGCGTCCTTCAAATTGGAAGCTGGAGAGGTTGTTGGTCTGATTGCCCCATCAGGTGCAGGTAAATCAACCTTGCTTCAGATTGCCGGCTTGCTGGATACACCAACCTCCGGCGAAGTCTGGATTGACGGGAAAGAAGCCGCACAAGCAAAAGATCGCGAGCGGACAAGGCTCAGGCGTGAGCGGATCGGGTTTATCTACCAGTTCCACCACCTGTTGCCGGAGTTTAGTGCGGTGGAGAATATTGCCCTGCCACAGCGGGCCAACGGGGTCAGCAAGGTCGATGCCGATATACGCGCCAAGGCGCTGCTTGAACGGGTTGGCCTCGCCGCTCGATATGACCACCGCCCTGCTGAACTTTCGGGAGGTGAACAGCAGCGGGTCGCATTTTGCCGCGCTTTGGCAAATGGACCAAGGCTTTTACTAGCGGATGAACCAACCGGTAATCTGGACCCGGAAACCTCCGAAACGGTTTTTACGGTATTGATGGATCTGGTGCGTGAGACAGGGCTGTCTGCACTGATCGCAACGCACAACCATGAACTGGCAGCACGGATGGATAGAGTTGTGCGGCTGTCAGCTGGAAAAGTGGGTGCCGCTTAACGGGTGCAGGTGCATCCTCGAATTCCCTATTTCGCGCCAAGGCCTTGCTTCATCAATTGGTTTCTAACCGGTTTTACTCTGTGCAACCATTTGAGCCCGTTTCTCCGCAGGTCTTTCAAGAATGGCTTTTCAGCCATTGAGGTGCGGTTGAGGAGATCAACACCTGCGATACGGGCCGCCATATCGGGCCAGCGGCTTCGGTGGTACTTTTGCAAAAGCTCTGTAGAACCGATGTCTTGGCCCGCATCACGTGCCTCGACGACAAGGTTTTTAAGGGCCGAGAGGTCAGCCAAGCTCATATTGAGACCTTGCGCGCCGATCGGTGGAATTACGTGAGCGGCTTCCGCCAGAAGCGCGGTTCG
>DFBP01000122.1:0-14072 GCA_002366685.1 Rhodobacterales bacterium UBA3077
CAAGCTGGTCAGCCTTGACTATAGCCAGATCGAGCTACGGATATTGGCGCATATTGCCGAGATCGACAGCTTGAAGCAGGCGTTCCATGACGGCCTCGATATTCATGCCATGACCGCAAGCGAGATGTTTGACGTGCCTTTGAGCGAGATGACGCCCGAGATCCGGCGGCAGGCCAAGGCGATCAATTTTGGCGTTATCTACGGTATTTCCGGCTTTGGGCTGGCGCGGAACCTGCGGATTGAGCGCAAGGAAGCGCAGGGTTTTATTGACCGGTATTTCGAACGCTTTCCGGGAATTCGCGAATATATGGATAGCACCGTCGCGGGTGCCAAAGAAAACGGTTATGTCGAAACCCTGTTTGGCCGGCGGATACATACTCCGAACATTTCAGCCAAGGGGCCGCAAGCGGGCTTTGCCAAGCGCGCCGCGATCAATGCGCCCATTCAGGGCACCGCCGCCGATATTATCCGGCGGGCCATGATCAGAATGCCCGAAGCAATTTCCGGTTTGCCTGCCAAGATGCTGCTCCAGGTCCACGATGAACTGATTTTCGAGGTTGAAGAGGCAGCGGTCGAGGATACGATCTCAGCGGTCCGAAAAATTATGGAGGGTGCGGCTGAACCGGCGGTGAAGATTTCGGTGCCGCTCGTGGTCGATGGCGGTGTTGGCCATAGTTGGTCTGAGGCGCATTGATGTCAAATGGTAGTCAAAACAAAATTGATGAGCTGACAAGAGACGATGTTTTTAGCGAGCTTAAAAGTCTTGTTAATGTGTTTTGCCCTTTTGAAGCGGTCGGCATGGTTGGTCAGGAAATCAAGCACTCCCATTACCTTTCCTATATTCTAAACCCGAACCGACCGCATGGATTTGAAGACAAATTGCTGCATGGTTTTTTAACGCTGGTTTTGCAGGATGCAATGGACGCAGGCGAGCGGCTAGCGATGCTCAACTTGAATAACGCACAAATCCGGCGCGAATGGAAGAATATAGACTTACTTATCGAAATCCCGAGGTCAGATGGCTGCAAAGGTTTGATTGTAGCCATCGAGTTGAAAATTAACGCGGTTGAAAGCGAAGGCCAACTGAAGAAATATAACGACATAATATTGCGAAACTATTTAGAGAGTGAATGGAACCAACAATTTGTGTTCTTGACCAAAAACGGGACCGTTCCTCAGAGGAAAACTGACCGAGAAATATGGAAGCCATTGAAATTGGCCTCTGTCGTTCATCAGTTGGAAAAAGACGCTTCAGTGGCCGGGTTTTTTGGAACAAGTGCGGATATGCTGACCGCCTATATAGAAATGATGAGGAGGCATCACATGGGGAACCCTGAGATAAAGAAAATTGCAGCACGTTTATGGAACCAGCACCCAGAAGCGCTTGACATTTTGATGCGTCACAAACCGGATTTGATAGGCGATGTTCTGAAGGAGCTTTGCGGTAGGAAAGGCGAAATCGCCGCGGAAATGGTTTCACAGCCTCGGTATGATTTTGTTGATGAAAAAAGCCAAAAAAAGATTCACCGGTTTAGCGTGAAATCCTGGAAGCAGATCGACGGATTGCAAATTGGTGACCAGACTATTCTGGATAGCAAAAACCTTCTGGTAATCGAAATACAAATTGTTAAACATGAAATTCGCATCATGATTACGATGGTTGGAGGGGGTGAACCGAGGGTTCGCAAAGATTTTTACGAAAAAATAAAGAAGGAAGAAAAGTTACAAGGTATGCATTCGAAATCGCCCTGTATGGATTATCGAGATAGTTGGATACACCTTACCTCTAAAACCCTGTGGAGCAATGACGACGCAAAAGATACAGAAGTATCTCCTGAAAAAATTGTCGATGAGAGTGTTGTAAAAAGGGCCGCAGACTTCTTAGAAACAACTTTGCCTGTTTATGACAAAGTTATAGGTGAAGTATTTGGTAGCCCTTCCGTCATTGAGGGCAAGAATGTTTGACTATACCCTCTTGCATTGGACCACCTTTTTGTTGGCTGCAACGCTGCTGAACCTCTCGCCGGGGCCGGATATTGCGTTTATACTTGGGCAAACAGTGCGTAGTGGGCGCAGGGCCGGATTTGCCGCGATGTTTGGCATCTGGTCCGGCGCGTTTGGCCATGTGTTGATGGCGGCGGCCGGGTTGTCGGTTATTCTGGCAAGTTCGGCGGTTGCGTTTAGCGTCGTGAAATGGGCTGGCGCGGCCTATCTGATATTCCTTGGACTCAAGGCCTTGCGCTCGGATGGTGGCTCGTTTGTGGCTGAAGGCGGGCCGGTGCGGGCAGGGTTTCCAACCATCTATAAGCAGGGGCTTACCGTTGGCTTGCTGAACCCCAAGGTCGCCATTTTCTTTTTGGCGTTTCTGCCTCAGTTTGTGGTGCAAGGCGCGGGGCCGGTGTGGGCGCAATTGTTTTTGCACGGTTTTTTGATCATCGTTGTGGCGGGCGTGATAGAGCCACCTTTAGTGATTTTGGGCGACAAGCTAACCGGAAAGCTGCGGGCAAACTCAAAGATCGGCTTATGGATGGACCGCACCTTGGGCGGCATTTTTGTGGCGCTTGGGCTGCGATTGGCGATGGAAGAACGCTAAATAAGCCCAAGCCGGTCGCGATTGTAATAGCGCCACATGCCGAGCAGGCTGGCAACTGTTAGCCCAAAAGCCAGGCCGAGCCAAATACCGATGGCCCCCAGGCCAGTATGTTGCGAAAGCAGATAGGCGGCCGGGATGCCGACCACCCAATAGGAAAACAACGCGATTTGCATGGGCACCCGCGTGTCTTTAAGCCCGCGTAACAGGCCAGCCGCAAGGACTTGCAAAGTATCAACCAATTGAAAAGCCGCCGCAACCGCGAGCAACGGGATGGCGAAGGCCAGAATGCTTGGGGCGTCTGCTGTGCTGAAATCGAGGAAGGTTGAAATTATGGGCGCGGGAAGCAGCACAAGAAGCGCGCTCACAGCGAGCGCAAAGCCTACCCCAACCAGAATAACGGTTTTTCCAGCCATTGCGACCTCGACCGCATCCTTACGTCCTTTTGCGAGGCCGATACGGATGGTGGCGACCTGACTGAGCCCAAGTGGCACCATAAACGCAACCGAGATGATCTGCATGACAATGCCATGAGCCGCGAGAGGCACAGTGCCAAACCAGCCCATCATAATAGCGGAGAAGGAAAACAGGGCGAATTCAGCGAGAATTGAAATGCCGATCGGCCAACCAACTCGGACGACCTCGAAAAAGGCGGCCCAATCCGAGCGCCAGAACCGCTGCAACACCGCGTGCGGGCGGAGGCTCGGGTGCAGGTTGGCATAAAGCATAAGGAGTAACATAGAGAGCAGACTGGAGCCGAGCGTTGCAATAGCCGCGCCTTCGATTCCCATAGCGGGTGCGCCCCAGTTGCCAAAGATAAAGGCATAATTTAGGGCCGCATTGAGCCCGGCAGCGAGCAAGGTTATGATGAGCACAACATGGGCTTTGTTCACCACGCCAAAGTAGCTGCGAAGAACCATGATCATCAAGTTGGGCAGGAGCGCCCATTTGGCAATGGTCAGGTATTGATCCGCCATCTGGGCGAGCTCGGGCGCTTGCCCCAGCGCAATAAATATCGGCTGCGCAAACCACATGATCGGAAACGTAGCGAGGCTGAACGCGATGACCACCCAAAAGCCCATCCGCACGGCGCGTCTGAGGATGGTGGTATCGCCGCCACCAAGCGCATGGGCCGCCAGCGGCACAACAGCCTGAGCAAAACCTGAACCGGTTAAGAGCAGTATTAGAAAGAGCTGGGTGCCGAGCACCGAGGCCGCCAGCGGCGCAGCACCAAGCCAGCCGAGCATGACTGTGTCGGTGATACTCATAAGAATTTGGGCGAGCATCGCGCCCACCATGGGTAGGCCAAGCAAAACCGTGGCGCGCAAATGCGGGCCAAAGGTGTGACGCTGCGGCGCGGCTGTGGCTTCTGACATAACTATTTCCGAAAATCGCGCGGCAAAATGGCGGCACGATGGCATCAACTTACCTAAGATTTTACCAAATTAAAGCGAAAACCTTACCGAAGGGTCAATAATTTTGCCTCAATAACCGCCAAGAGCGCCGGATCCGTGCTGCGCGCCACAAGATTACTGCCAAAAACCCCTTCGTGAATAAAGGGGTAAGACCCGATGGATGCTTGGGGAAAATCACTGGCGATCTCGGCCAGCACGCCAGCTAGTTGGCCTTCGGGTTTTTCTATACGCACCGAAACTGAAAGCATAGGTGTGCCACCGGTGAGGGTAGGGAGCAAACTGGCGACCATGGCTTTAAAAACGGCCGGAACGCCCGCCATAACATGCACGTTGCCAAGGCTAAACCCTGGTGCTTTGCTGACAGGGTTATCGATCAATGTGGCCCCATCGGGGATGCGGGCCATGCGCAGGCGCATTTCGTTGAGGTCAGCCGGGTCACCGTAGTGGGTGGCGAGTATGGCGCGCGCATCTTCCCGCACATCAATGTTTGCACTGAAGGCGGCCGCAATGGCATCGGCAGTTATATCATCATGAGTGGGGCCAATCCCGCCTGACGTAAATACGTGGGTGTATCGCGCCCGCAGGGCGTTTACCGCGTCAATTATGACCGCATTATCGTCCGAAACCACACGTATTTCACATAGTTCTATTCCGGCTTCGGTAAGGCGTTTCGCGAGATAGTTGCCGTTTGTATCTTGGGTGCGGCCTGAAAGTATTTCGTCGCCAATCAGCAAAATGGCAGCGGTCGGGTTCGGCATCTTGAAGCTCCGGCTATGGCGGGGTAGGGATAGAGCATGAAATATGCCCAGCCCCTTGTTCGCGCGACTCTTGTTAAAAGGTATAAACGCTTTTTGGCAGATGTCACCCTTGAGGATGGCCGTGAAGTAACCGCCCATTGCGCCAACCCCGGCGCGATGACAGGTTTGGCAACAGAGGGTACGCAGGTTTGGCTAGAGCCAAATGACGACCCAAACCGGAAGTTGCGCTTTAGCTGGAAGCTCGCCGAAATCGGAGGGGCGCTCATAGGTATGGATACCGCAATGCCCAACAAGCTCGTAGGTGAGGCGCTGGCGGCGAGGGCATTGCCGGAACTCGCGGCCTATGGTTCTGTGCGGCCCGAAGTGAAGTATGGCGAAAATAGCCGGATTGACTTTTTGCTCTCCCAAGAGGGGCTGCCCGACTGTTATGTGGAGGTCAAAAGCGCCAACCTCTCGCGCAAGGCAGGGCTTTGCGAGTTTCCTGATACAGTGACCAAACGCGGGTCCAAGCACCTTAACGAGCTGGCGAGCATGGTTTCATCCGGCCACAGGGCTGTGATGCTTTACCTTGTGCAGCGCACCGATAGCACAGCGTTTGCGCTGGCCGATGACATCGACCCTACTTATGCGAAAAATTTCAAGGCAGCTCGCGCGGCAGGGGTGGAGGTGCTTTGCTATCGTGCCGACCTCACGATTGAAGGCGCTCGCTTTGGCAAGGCCTTGCCGATTGTGGCGCGGTGAATTATATGCATCCCATACCCATTTCAGGAGGCCCAAATGGCGCGCGCTAGCACTGGATTTTTGAACAAAGATGGCATCCGCATTCATCCGGCAGAGGATTTTGCCGGCATGCACGCCTCTGGCCAGTTGGCGGCTCAATGTCTGGATATGATCGGGGAGTATGTAAAACCCGGAGTCACCACCGGTGAGCTGGATGCCCGCATTCAGGCCTTTATTGAAGATGCGGGCGCGACTTCGGCCACCATCGGCTATCGCGGCTACGAACATGCGAGCTGTATCTCGATCAACCACGTGGTTTGCCACGGGATTCCGGGCGCCAAGGTGCTGAAAGACGGCGATATCCTGAATATTGACGTGACTTGCATCCTTGATGGTTGGTTCGGAGATACCTCGCGCATGTATGTGGCGGGCAAGCTCTCGCGGCGCGACGAACGCTTGATCGAGGTAACGCATGAAAGCCTGATGCTCGGTATAGCGGCCGTGAAACCGGGTAACACATTCGGCGACATTGGCGCTGCGATCCAGCAATATGCCGAGAGCCACCGAATGAGCGTGGTGCGCGATTTTTGCGGGCACGGGCTGGGGCAGGTGTTCCATGCTGCGCCAAATGTGTTGCATTACGGCCGCCCCGGAACTTTGGCTGAACTGGAGCCCGGCATGTTTTTCACGATCGAACCGATGATCAATCTCGGGCGCGCAAGCACAAAAGTGCTGGCTGACGGTTGGACAGCGGTCACTAAAGACAAGAAAAACACGGCCCAGTTCGAACACTCGATCGGCGTAACCGAAGAAGGGTGTGAAATATTCACACTTTCCCCTGCTGGAAAATTTTATCCGAGTTGGGGCGCTTAAGGCTTTGTTAACCATGTCGGTGGCATGGTTAATGTATGACAACCCGTAACCAGTTTGCCGAGAAACCCTTTCCCGGATTTGATGCCGATTTTGCTGCGGTTCCGCGGGCAAAGCCACAGCAACAGCAGGAACCCCACTATACCAACCATCGCGCCCGATTGCGGGCTCGCTTTATGCGCGCCGGTTCAACTTCATTGGCCGATTACGAAATGCTGGAGCTTGTACTCTTTCGCGCGATTCCGAGGCGAGATGTTAAGCCGCTGGCCAAGCGGCTGTTGGCTGAATTTGGGGATTTCAACCGCGTTATCACCGCGCCGCCTGCGCGGCTGGCGCAGGTTCAAGGCATCGGAGACGCGGCGGTGCAGGAGCTCAAGATTGTCGAGGCGGCGGCTCAAATGCTGGGGCAGGCGCGGGTGCTCGGGCAGAATGCCATCGCCTCCTGGAGTTCCCTGATGGAATATTGCAAAACCGTGATGGCTCACCGCGAAACCGAGCAATTTCGCGTGTTGTATCTGGATCGTAAAAACACACTAATTGCGGATGAAGCACAGGCTGTTGGCACGGTGGACCATGTGCCTGTATACCCGCGGGAAGTTGTAAAGCGTGCGCTTGAACTCAATGCCTCGTCTTTGATTTTGGTCCATAACCATCCGTCAGGAAGCCCCGATCCGTCCGATGAAGATATTCTTATGACCAATAAAATTGTTGCCGCGGCAAAGACCCTCGGGCTCTCGGTTCATGACCATATCATCATCGGCAAAGAACGTGATTCCAGCTTTAAGGCTTTGGGGCTGATTTAATTGGCTTTGTCTACAATCGGAGCCAGCGGCTTTTAGCGACCAGCCAACCGGATGTCATTAATCGCATTTGGCAAGGCAATCTGGCCGGCAATGGTACCACAGGCGGGCACGTCAAAGCGAACGTTTCGCTCCGAAGCGCTTCTACCTTCTCGGCTGCGACTGGTCTTCGCAATGACTTCCTGACCACAAATCGATGCAGCGTCATTTATGAATACTGACAGTGAAACCGTTCCGCGCTGCTGATTGCGATTCACGGGGATGGTATAAATTTCAGTCATCGCGCCATTTTCAAGAGCCGGATCACCTAGCTGGATCAGGTACCCGCCACCTTTGATGCGCGATGATCTGTAATCCCGGGGTGCCTCGGGCGAAACGTGGCCATCAGTCCCGGCGGCAGCACCGTATTCAAAAGCGTTCAGATCAAGGTTGATTGCCGATTGCCAGGAAACGCCAGCCCGCAGGAAGGAATCGATATCGTTAACGATTACATTTGCAGATGCGTTGGTGCCATCATCAAATAAAACAGATACCTCGGCGTCAGCCTCAAGGGCGGGGAAGGAAGTTCTCACAGCACCTTGAGAGTCCGTCAGGACCGAGAAGGAGAGGCCCGCATGGGTTACCGTGACCATTTCTGTAGGTTTGCAATCCGCAAATATATCGAGCTCGATATTTGCCCCGCTGGTCGCACGGGTGCCAAGTAAAATTTCGCAAGTTGAATTCTGAGCGGGCGCTGTTTCAATTGGTGCTTCGGGCAAAACCGGGAGGCTCGCCAGTTCAATTACGGGCCTGTCTGCCGGTGTCAGGTTAACGGATGGAAGGTTGTTGGAAGCAAGATCGACTGGCGCGTCTGGTGCGGCCAGATCGGCCGCTCGACTTGGTTGGTCTATCTGGCTGGAAACCGAAACGAACCGTGCGCTGGTATCGTTTACGACCATACCGCTAGGGGCCATGACCTGATTGGGAACGGAAGCGGCAATGCCCGCTGTAATGCGCACACGGGTCGCATCTTCGATCTGTGTAATGGGTTGGATGAACGGGGTTTGACCGACGGAAACATCCTGAAAACGGGTGATCAACGTTGAGGCGCTTGCGCTCGAAGGCAATTCAACGGTCGCCGGGGCGTTGTTGAGTGTATTTGGTTCACGCTCCAGAACGGTGACCTCAGTTGGTCTGTCAGACGTTGGGGCCAACGCTAATGGTGGCACCATTGCTCTGGCGAAACTCTGCTCTCCCGGTTCGGCGAGTGTGATGTTCAGGCTTTCACCAGCAGCGTTTCCATCAGTCCTGGCACCTTGCAGCGCGATTAACGCTATCGGACCAGCCCATTCACGCGGTACTGTGTTAAACCGCGCGTCGGGTGTGGCGGGTTCATTTTGAACGGCCGCGATTTCAACAGGCTCAAAACTGCTGCGCTCCGGATTCGCGGATAGAGGTGCGGTTTCCTGGGGGGCTAAAAGGCGAGGGCCTTCAGCCATGGCCGCCAGAGCCACCGGACCACGCTCAAGCGGAGCCACGTTAGCGTCACTGTTTGTGGCGGATCGCAGGCCGGAAGGCGCGGCAACGTTGGCAATTACGGTCTGGCTGGACCCACCAATTGAAATGTTGCTGGATTCACCAATTTCCGGTGCTTGAAATACCGAGGCATCAACCGATGCCGCCTGCGTAACGCCAGCGCTGTTTTGGGTTTCTATATTCTGGTCTGTATTGGACGTGCGATTCAATCCACCCGCAGATTGGCGGATAGACGCCATTGCGATGCTCGGGCTCACCAGTTCCGGAATGCTTGGCGCTGCGAGGGTTGGCGGCATCATTATTGCCGTAACGGATTCAATTTGCGGCGCTTCTTCGAATTGAACGACCGGTGCGGGGGCCTGAGCCACGGTAACGGGTACAGGGTCAGACGCTACTGCGTTCTCTTCAACGGGTGTTTCAACTGGGCGATCCGCAACAGAAGCGGTTTGCGTCCCGGTTTCAGCAGGTTGCGTTGCCGGTGCGCTTGACGGAGCTTGGGCAAAATTAACTGAAATCACGTTAATTTTTACCGAGTTCGGCTCACATGCGCCATCGGCATCCACACAATAGGCGAATTCGACTTCGCCGCTGCATGCGTCAGCGCTCGAATAAGAAAGCTTGTTGTTACCCGTGAGCTCAACTGCGCCACATGCCGGGCTCGTCAGAACAATGATCGGGCCCTGGATAGTGTCATTTGAAAGCACATCAAGGACCTGATGGGCACCGGCGCGAACAGAATAGGAGTCATTTTGAGTTGCCGTTTCCGATTCGCCGGACATAAGCGCCATAATCCGATCACCGTATTGCACCATGGTCCCGGCAAAAATTGCCAAGACCAAGCCGGTTAGAATCGTCATCATGCGATCGTTTTTGAACACGATCCGCGCCTCCATAATAAATACTAAACTGATAAATATCACATTTAACTAGAATTAACAACGCTTTATGTGGCGAAGTTGAACTAACTTTTAATAATTACTATACACCGCAACCCTTTGGTGTAGCTCCGGACAGTATGTCTATATATTGTGGCTGAATTGTGACCGTCTAAGTCATTGCGGTGCTCTCTAGGGCCGCAATGACTGAATAAGCGACGGTCAGCTTAGGCCTTGCCGTGACAATGTTTGTATTTTTTGCCCGAGCCACAGGGGCAAGGAGAATTACGTCCTGACCGGTCCCATGTGCTTTCGTCAGCAGGATCCACGCCGGGGGGGGTGGCACCGGTTGCAGGCACCGGAGGTTGCGCCGGGCCGGGTGCTTGGGTTTGCGCCTGCGCGGCCAACATTTGCGCGCGCATCTGTTCTTGCTCTTCAGGAGACATAATACGGATGTGAGATAGCTGTTGGGTGACATCCACCCGCAGTCGATTGAGGAAGTTTTCAAACAGGGTGAACGCTTCGGTCTTGTATTCGTTTAGCGGGTCACGCTGGGCGTAACCGCGAAACGCGACCACTTGGCGGAGGTGCTCAAGTGTCAGCAGGTGTTCACGCCACGCTTTATCAATGGTTTGCAGCAAGATCTGTTTTTCAACGCGGCGGATCACATCCGGCCCGGCTTGCGCAACCTTTGCGGCCATCGCCTTATCGGTTTCGCTATAGAGGCGCTCGGCAACGGTTTCGTCATCCACGCCTTCTTCTTTGCCCCATTCGATAATGGGAAGATCAAGATTGAAGTTCTGGATCACTTGCGCATAAAGGCCGGACATATCCCATTGGTCAGGGTAGGCTTTTGGCGGGATATGCTCGGCTACAAGGTCATCAACAACGTCGTGGCGCATATCCCGCACCTCTTCCGACAAATCGGCCGACTTCATAATGTCGAGGCGCTGCTCAAACACACGTTTGCGCTGTTCGTTCATCACGTCATCATATTTCAGCACGTTTTTGCGGATGTCGAAGTTGCGGGCTTCTACCTTGCCCTGCGCGCGTTCCAACGCCTTGTTGACCCACGGGTGCACAATGGCTTCGCCGTCTTTCATGCCAAGCTTGCCGAGCATTTTATCCAGATTGCCGGAGTTGAAAATCCGCATCAGGTCATCCTCTAGGCTGAGGAAGAAGTGGGTGCGGCCCGGGTCGCCTTGGCGACCGGAGCGGCCCCGAAGCTGGTTATCAATCCGGCGGCTTTCGTGGCGCTCGGTGGCGAGCACATAGAGCCCGCCGGCCTTAAGCGCAATTTCTTTGGCCGTAGCGACTTCGGCTTCGACCCGGCTGCGAATGGCGGCTTCGTCAGCGCCTTCCCCCTCAGCCGCAACGGTCTCGGCGATTTCCATATCGGCGTTGCCACCGAGCTGGATGTCGGTGCCGCGACCTGCCATGTTGGTGGCAATCGTTACCGCGCCCGGCTTACCGGCTTTGGCGATGATATGGGCTTCCTGCTCGTGAAAACGCGCGTTCAGCACCTCGTGCGGGACACCCGCGGCTTTAAGCATCTGGCTCAGCATTTCCGACTTTTCAATCGACGTTGTTCCCACAAGAGTGGGCTGGTTGTTTTTGTGCGCGTTGATAATCTCTTCGAGCACAGCATTATATTTTTCGCCCGCCGTACGATACACGTGGTCGTGCTCGTCTATCCGGATAACCGGCTGGTTTGTGGGCACTTCAACAACGCCAAGTTTGTAAATCTCTTCAAACTCGTCAGCTTCGGTCAGGGCTGTGCCGGTCATGCCAGCCAGCTTGTCATAGAGGCGGAAATAGTTCTGGAAGGTCACAGATGCGAGGGTGATGTTTTCGGGCTGGATCGGCACGCCCTCTTTGGCCTCGATCGCCTGATGGAGGCCATTGCTAAGGCGCCGCCCCTGCATCATCCGGCCGGTAAATTCATCAATCAGCATCACATCATTGCCGCGCACGATGTAATCTTTCTCGTTTTTGAACATGATATGCGCCAGCAGCGCCTGATTGACGTGGTGAATTAGCGAGGCGGATTCCGGGTCATATAGCGAGGCTTCGGACTCGAGCAGGCCTATGGCATGCAAGCGCTGTTCGACAAAATCGTTCCCCTCGTCGGTGAGCGTGGCCGAGCGGGCTTTTTCATCAATCTCGTAATGTTCGGGTTGAAGTTCCGGCACCAGAGCGTTGATTTTCAGGTAGAGGTCTGATTTGTCTTCGGTAGGGCCCGAGATAATCAGCGGAGTGCGGGCCTCGTCGATCAGGATAGAATCAACCTCATCCACAATTGCGAAATTGTGTTCGCGCTGGGACATCTGGCTGAGCTCGGATTTCATATTGTCGCGCAGGTAATCGAACCCGAGTTCATTGTTGGTGGCATAGGTGACATCAGCGTTATAAGCCGCACTTTTCTCTTCTTCAGCCATGTTGGGGTAAACCGCACCAACCGTAAGGCCCAAAAAGTTGTACACCTGCCCCATCCACTCGGCATCACGCCGCGCGAGGTAGTCGTTCACCGTGACCACATGCACCCCTTTGCCGGTGAGCGCATTCAGATAAACCGGAAGGGTTGCCATCAAGGTTTTGCCTTCCCCGGTTTTCATTTCGGCGATTTTGCCCTGGTGCAGAAAAATCCCACCCATGATTTGAACATCAAACGGGCGCATACCAAGCGCGCGGACCGCAGCCTCGCGGGCATTGGCAAATGCCTCCGGGAGCAGGCTGTCAAGGCTTTCCCCTTTGGCGATCCGCTCTTTGAACTCTTCGGTTTTGGCTTTTATCTGCTCGTCGCTCAGCGCTTTGAAGGCTTCTTCTTGTGCATTGACCTTGGCCACCAGTGGCCGTGTTGCTTTAATAAGGCGATCATTCGGGGTGCCAAAAACCTTTTTGGCCATAGTGCCGATACCGAGCATAAGTTCTCAATCCTCAAAATTCGCATGGCCGGGCCAGCGTGGGTTTGCCTGCCGCTGCAAAAATGCCTCTGGCTGGCGCTTGTATGATCGCACTGGAGCGCGTAAATAAATCGGGCGCATTCCCATGCGGTTAATTACCGGAAAGGATGTAAGCGCCGCCTCGGCAAGTGTCAACGTGCGGGGCTGGTTTGAGAGATATTAATGCCCCAAAGGGGTGCAACAGGAAGTTTGGAGAGCAATATGCGAAATTTTTTGGCCGCCGGAGCGGTTTCGGTCTTACTGACATTGAATGCGGGCGCAGGCTTTGCCCAAGATGAAGTGAATGCCGATACGGTGATCGCGTCTGTCAACGGAGCCGAAATTACCCTTGGTCATGTGATTGTGCTGCGCAACCAGCTGCCTTCGGAATACCAAAGCCTGCCGGATGACGTGTTGTTTGAAGGTATTATCAACCAGATTATCGAGCAGACCCTCCTGGCGGACTCGGTGAAAGCGAACGAACTTGAAATCCCGCGTGAAGTTGGCTTGGCGCTTGAAAACGAAGAACGGGCTCTAATGGCCTCGGTTCTGATTGAAGGGGTGGTTAGCCGCGAAGTCTCGGAGGAGGCTTTGCAAACCGCTTATGAAAGTGCCTATGGCGACCTTCCGGCAGAGCCCGAGTTTAACGCCTCACACATTTTGGTGGAGACCGAAGAAGAAGCGCAGGCCCTGATTGATACCCTGAACGGCGGGGCCGACTTTGCCGAACTGGCGAAGGAAAAATCAACCGGCCCGTCTGGCCCGAATGGCGGCGAACTCGGGTGGTTTGGCCTTGGAATGATGGTTGTTGAATTTGAAGAGGCTGTGCTTGGCATGGAAGCGGGCGATGTTTCAGCTCCTGTTCAAACTCAATTCGGGTGGCATGTCGTGCGGCTGAACGACAAACGCAACAAACCGGCACCAACACTGGAAGAGACTCTTCCTACCTTGATGGACACGTTGCGCCAACAGGCGGTTGAAGAGGAAATTCAGGCGCTTACCGAAGGGGCAGACATTACGCGCCCGCCAGAAGGGTTTGACGTGTCATTGATGCGCGACCTCTCCTTGCTGGTCAAGTAATGTCGGATGACCTCAAAAGCCGGATTGCCGCGCTAAAGGCAGAAGTGGCCGAGCTGGAGGCGCAATTGCCGCCGCCGGTTTCGCCGCTTGCGCCAGCGGCCTTCCCCGACCTGCCAGAGATTGATGGCGTGCGCTTTGCGTCTGCTGCCGCGGGCGTGAAGTATAAAGATCGTCCAGATGTCATGCTGGCCGAGATCGCGGACGGGGCGGTAATGGCGGGGGTGTTTACCCGCTCGACCACCCGCTCCGCTCCGGTATTGCGCTGCGAGGAGTCGCTGGCGGCGCACACAGAAGCACCGGAAAAGGCAGGAAAATTTGCGATACTCGTAAATTCCGGCAACGCCAACGCTTTTACCGGCGGACGCGGGTTTGAAAGTGTGGATGCCTTGCGAGAGGGCGTGGCCGCCGTTTTGGGTTGTGAAGCGGAGCGCGTTTTTACCTCCTCCACCGGCGTGATTGGTGAGCCGCTCCCGCATAGCCGCATCGAAACGGCCCTGAATGGGCTTG
>DFBP01000122.1:14110-14626 GCA_002366685.1 Rhodobacterales bacterium UBA3077
CTGGACGGGGTGCCGGTGAAAATTGCGGGCTTTGCCAAGGGCTCGGGAATGATCGCGCCGGATATGGCGACGATGCTTGTCTATATTTTTACGGATGTGAAAATCAGCCAGCCTGTGCTGCAACGCATCTTGTGGCTGGAAAATGCCAACACTTTCAATTGTATCACGGTGGACGGGGATACCTCCACCTCGGACACGTTGCTGCTTGCGGCCACCGGACGGGCAGACATGCCTGTTATCGGCGATTTTTCCGACCCGCGCGTTAAGGAATTTCGCAAGTCTTTACAGTTTGTTATGCGGGACCTTGCCCAACAGGTTGCCCGTGATGGCGAAGGCGCGAGCAAGCTGATTGAGGTGCGTGTTACGGGTGCGAACTCCGGCGGTGCCGCGCACCGGATCGCAATGTCGATCGCCAATTCACCGCTGGTTAAAACGGCTGTGGCAGGAGAAGACCCAAACTGGGGCCGCGTGGTTATGGCGGTTGGCAAATCTGGCGAGCGAGCGGAGCGGGACCGG
>DFBP01000142.1:0-1748 GCA_002366685.1 Rhodobacterales bacterium UBA3077
TCATCCAGCGGTACGCCATATTGCAGGCCAACCGAAATAGCGATCGCGAAATTGTTCATCATTGCGCGGAAGGCGGCACCTTCTTTGTGCATATCGATGAAAATCTCACCCAAAGAACCGTCTTTATATTCGCCTGTCCGCAAATAAACTTTATGTCCGCCTACAACTGCTTTTTGGGTATAGCCCTTACGGCGCTGGGGTAGCTTTTCACGCCCGCGCGCCACTTCTTTGATCACAACTTTCTCGACCAGCTTTTCAGCCAGAACCGCTGCGCGCTCGGCTACGGGTGCTTCTGCGATGTCTTCGAGATCGTCATCTTCAATAAGCGCGCTGGACAGTGGCTGTGAAAGCTTGGAGCCGTCACGATAAAGCGCGTTGGCTTTCACGCCGAGCGCCCAGCTTGTTTCATAAGCGGCTTTACAATCCTCGATGGTAGCATCGTTCGGCATATTGATGGTTTTGGAGATCGCACCGGAAATAAAGCTCTGCGCCGCCGCCATGATTTTGATGTGGCTATCGACCGACAGATAGCGGGTTCCGGTTTTGCCACATGCATTCGCGCAATCAAACACACTATAATGCTCTTTTTTGAGGTATGGCGCGCCTTCCAGTGTCATCGTACCGATGGCGTGCAGGTTTGCCGCCTCAATTTGCTCTTTTGAATAGCCGAGGTGGGCCAGCAGATCAAAGCTTGGATCGTTGAGCTTTTCTTCCGGTATACCAAGCGCACCGGTGCAGAAGTCCGCGCCCAGCGTCCACTGGTTGAAAATGAAACGGATATCGAAAGCTGACCCCAGCGCGGCTTCGATTTTGGCTAACTCGTCTTCGCCAAAACCATGGCCAAGCAGGCTGGTTGTATTGATGCTGGGTGCATTGCCGATTGAGCCATGGCCAACCGCATAGGCGATCATTTCTTCGATTTGCGAAGGTTTGTAGCCAAGTTTGACCAAAGCTGCCGGCACTGACTGGTTGATGATCTTGAAATACCCGCCACCAGCAAGCTTTTTGAATTTCACCAATGCAAAATCGGGTTCAATGCCGGTTGTGTCACAATCCATAACCAAGCCGATGGTGCCGGTAGGCGCAATCACCGAAACCTGTGCGTTGCGATAGCCATGCTTTTCACCCAAAGCCAGCGCCTCGTCCCACGCATCATGTGCGAGGTTGATCAGCTGGCCATCCGGGCAGTTGTCATGGTCAAGCGGCACGGGTGGCACAGCGAGGCCTTCGTAACCGGAAGTTTCGCCATATGCCGCACGCTTGTGGTTGCGGATCACCCGCAGCATGTGGTCAGCATTGTTCGCGTAGCCGGGGAAGGCACCCAGTTCAGAAGCCATAAGTGCTGATGTTTTATAGGAAACGCCGGTCAGTATAGCAGTAAGAGCCCCTGTAAGCGCCCTGCCCTCATCTGAATCATAGCTAAAGCCCATGTTCATTAAAAGTCCGCCGATATTGGCATACCCTAGGCCAAGCGTGCGGAACTGGTAGCTCCGCTCGGCAATTTCAGGCGAAGGGAACTGCGCCATCAGCACGGAAACTTCGAGCGTAATCGTCCAGAGCTTGGTGGCATGAATGTAGGATTGCGCATCAAACGCGCCTTCATTCAAAAACGTCAACAGGTTGAGGCTGGCCAGATTACACGCGGTGTCATCAAGGAACATGTATTCCGAACAGGGGTTGGAACCGCGAATTTCGCCATCTTCCGGGCAGGTGTGCCACGCATTGATAGTATCGTGATACTGGATCCC
>DFBP01000142.1:1814-5810 GCA_002366685.1 Rhodobacterales bacterium UBA3077
GTGCGGCGTAGTAGCTCCCACTCTGAGTCATCTTTGACGGCTTGGAGGAAATTGTCGGTTACCCGCACGGTATTGTTTGAATTTTGGCCCGACACACTGAGATAAGCATCGCTATCCCAGTCTGTGTCATAGGTCGGAAACTCGATACTGGTGAAGCCCTGCTCCGCATATTGCAATACGCGCTTCACATAGGCTTCTGGTATCATAACTTTGCGGGCACTTTTAATCGCAGCTTTAAGCGCATCATTTTTGGCTGGGTCAAAAGCACCAGCCTCGGCGCCGTCCCATTGGCGAATCGCGCCAAAAATTTCGTTGAGTTGCTGCTCGTGAAGCTTGGAGCCTGCAACGAGTGAGGCCACCTTCTGCTCCTCGATCACTTTCCAGTTGATAAATTCCTCAACGTCGGGATGATCCACATCCACAATAACCATTTTTGCAGCGCGGCGCGTTGTGCCTCCTGATTTAATGGCACCCGCAGCCCGATCGCCGATTTTCAGGAAAGACATGAGCCCGGAGGATTTGCCCCCGCCACCCAGCGTTTCGTTGGCGGCGCGCAATGACGAAAAATTGGTGCCGGTTCCGGACCCATATTTGAACAACCGCGCTTCGCGGGTCCACAGGTCCATAATGCCGCCTTCGTTCACCAGATCATCCTGAACCGACTGAATAAAGCAGGCGTGCGGTTGCGGGTGCTCGTAGGACGAAGTTGATTTGGTCAGCTTGCCTGTTTTGTAGTCTACATAATGGTGTCCTTGGGAAGGGCCATCAATTCCGTAAGCCCAGTGCAAGCCGGTGTTAAACCATTGCGGTGAATTCGGCGCAGCCATTTGGCTCGCCAACATGTAGCGCATTTCGTCGAAATAGGCTTTGGCATCGGCTTCCGTAGTGAAATGTCCACCCTTCCAACCCCAATAGGCCCAAGCCCCCGCCAACCGGTCAAAAACCTGTTTCGCGGAGCTTTCGGAACCATAGCGAGCGCCCTCCGGCAGTTTTGCGAGCGCGGCTTCATTCGGAACGGAGCGCCACAAAAACTCCGGCACACCTTTTTCCTGCACACGTTTAGTTGCGGCAGGAACACCTGCTTTGCGAAAGTACTTTTGCGCAAGCACATCTGCTGCGACCTGCGAAAAACTCTTCGGGACTTCCATATCATTGAGCGCGAAAACAATACTGCCGTCCGGATTCCGAATCTCGGAACTCCGGTTGACGAATTCCATCGCGCCATAGGCGCCCGATTTTACGGTCGTAAATTTACGATCAATCTTCATGCTGTCCCTGCCTCTTTATTTTTTACCTCACCACAGGTTCATGCTGTGGGAGTCGTTCAATTGCCTGTTGCTCAAAAAGCGCTAACTCATTGGTGTTTTCGGAGAACTCGAACAACACAACATATAGTAGCGATCCTGCTGATATACTCTAATTGCAGTATCTCAGAGAGAGTCGCAAACAATTTATTTGTAAATTCGGCGGAAAAAAATGTTGACGTTGCAATGATTGAGTATTTCGAATTCGCTCAAAATACACGACTCAAAACTTAACGGAAACACCTGCCCTTAGGTTGGATTCAAGAATTTGTCGCAAATTCAAATGCTTTGGCAAAACCGCTCAAATTGGGGTTCAAGACCAACAATGCAGAATCATCAAAATGTGAATATGTCTTCAGCCGACACATTACTTATTGTATGCGATTGTATATGAAAACTGGTCGGGGCGATAGGATTCGAACCTACGACCTACGGTACCCAAAACCGCCGCGCTACCAGGCTGCGCCACGCCCCGACCTTGGGGCATCGTTTAGAGTGTATCGAACAGAATGAAAAGCGAAAAGTTGGCTATTCGCAGGGCCAAACAGCATTTTCTTGCGGAATGGCAGGATGCCTGATTTGCGCACCTTCGGTGATACCCAACATCGCTGCAGTGCCACCGTTTATTTCAAGAACGAATTGGATGTTGTCTCCGCCTGGAATGGGCGTGGTCGAATAGGGAGTCGTGTTCGGCTTGATCCGCTGGACCGTTCCTTGACCGTCGACAAACAACATATCAAGAGGAAGGATTGTGTTCTTCATCCAGAAAGAAACCGATCGAGGACGGTCATAGATAAACAGCATCCCGGAAAAGGGCGCCATGCTTTCGCGGAACATCAAGCCTTGAGATTGCTCAGCCGCCGTGATTGCCAGCTCTACGTTAAAAGCAGCCTGAACCCCGTTATTGCGAATTTCGAGCGTGTTTTCCGAGCAGGTTTCGGCAAAGGCGGATGTGGAGATACAAAGAAGCGCTGACAGAATCAAACTGCGCAGCATTGCTTAATCCCGCGTCTCAAGCGGTTTATCCCAAGAGTAGATCGCTCCAGCCATACGCCCTCTCGGTCCGTCAATAACTTGAACCGAAATAGCTTCCCCCGGTGATAGATCCGAAAAACCATACTGGCGCATAACTTCAAGATGCAGGAATATGTCTTCCCCACTCCCGAACGCATTGGCAAAGCCAAACCCTTTGGCTTTATCAAACCATTTGATTCGAGCCGGTTCGAGCGGAACGCCTTCAACTTTTGGTAAAGCGATTAATTCCTCATCGGATTCAACGGGCTCGGCATTTTCAACCGGTGCAACAACCTCAAATATTTCCGAGGCTTGTCGGCCCCGATCGGTTTGCTGCACGCTAAACGAGACCGTTGAGCCTTCTGCTATTGACCCACGGCCGAAATTCCGCAGCACATTTGCGTGCAGCAAAATGTCTCCCTGATCGTCATCCGCGATCAGAAACCCGTAACCTTTGGCAGCATCAAACCACTTTACTTGGCCTTTTTTCATCCTGTCCTTCCGGTGAAATGCTACTTACCTATGGCAAATGAAACAAAACACACAAACTTGATATTTATGTTTGGTTAATAATGCTACGGATTCAATGGCTAAGCAAGGACGCATATTCCAATAAGCGGCACTTTTGATAAACTTTACAATCAAACACGCACAATTGTTAATTAATTTACATACACAGATACGCGGCAAAACCTAAGGATTGAGACGCTCCACAACCCAGTCAGCTTGCGGGTGTAATCTATGCCACTTGAATCTATCATGCAACCGATGCGCACCGTCGGCCCAGAATTCAATTTCAACCGGAACAATCCGAAAGCCGCCCCAAAAAGGTGGACGCGGTGGGTGCACCCCCTTTGAAACAGCGAGCTTTGCCACTTTTGCCATCAAGTTCGCGCGTGATTCGAGTGGCTTTGATTGCTCCGAAGCCCAGGCGCCAAGCCGGCTTTGCAGAGATCTCGAATTAAAATATTCGTCCGCCTGGTCACCATTTACACGAGACACCTCTCCTCTTACCCGCACCTGTCGGCGCAAGGATTTCCAATGCATAACGAATGCGGCTTTGCCGGCGGCTTCAACCTCCAACGCCTTTGCACTTCCGAAATTTGTATAAAAAACAAAAGCGTCACTTTCGATTTCCTTCAGCAAAACCATACGAGCGTTGGGTAAACCATCTGAATCAACGGTGCTTAGGGCAATCGCATTTGGATCATTTGGCTCGGCACTTGCGGCTTCATCCAGCCATTTCTGTGCAAGGGCAAAGGGGTCATCGCCAACGAAAATTCCGCTACGTTTTGCATTTTCAATCATTTTGGCCTCCTGTGGTTCGATAGATTTCTAACTCATGAACCATTGTCACGCCATAGTCTGTTTCCATTCTTGAATGGCCCGCTTCTTTGGCGTAAACCGATTGGACAATCAAAAAAAAGGGTATTCTTATGACCTCGGGAATGATGAGTGGTAAACGCGGCCTTATAATGGGCGTTGCCAATGACAAATCTATAGCATGGGGTATTGCCCGCATGTGCCATGAACAGGGGGCCGAACTGGCTTTCACCTATCAGGGCGATGCCCTCGGAAAGCGAGTAAAACCGCTGGCTGATTCTATCGGGTCCGAAATCGTACTGGCCTGCGATGTGACCGACACTGATTCTATAGACGCGACTTTTGCAGAAATTGA
>DFBP01000142.1:5837-6621 GCA_002366685.1 Rhodobacterales bacterium UBA3077
AGAGGCCGCTACGTTGATACAAGTGCCGACAATTTCCGAATGACAATGGATATTTCCGTTTTTTCATTCACAGCGGTTGCCCAGCGTGCCGAAAAAATGATGCCGGACGGGGGGGCAATGCTAACCCTCACCTATTATGGCTCCGAACGGGTTATGCCACATTATAATGTTATGGGGGTTGCCAAGGCCGCGCTTGAAGCGTCGGTACGCTATATGGCCATGGACCTAGGCCCGAAAAACATCAGGGTTAATTCGCTTTCTGCCGGACCAATCAAAACCCTTGCGGCCTCCGGAATTGGCGATTTCCGCTATATTCTCAAGTGGAATGAGCTTAACTCACCATTGCGCCGTAACGTAACGACCGATGATGTTGGCAAATCTGCGATGTATTTGCTGTCTGACCTTTCTTCCGGTGTCACCGGAGAAAACCACCACGTTGATTCCGGCTATCATATCGTTGGCATGAAGGCCGAAGATGCTCCAGATATCGACGTAGCAACAGGAAGAAAATAATGTCTGATCGTCTCCCCCACGAAAAAGGTTTTCACATTAGTTGGGACCAAATTCACCGCGATAGCCGCGCTTTGGCTTGGCGACTGGAAAAGATGGGCCCTGAAGGCGGAGCCTGGAAAGCGGTTGTGGCGATTACCCGGGGTGGTATGGCACCTGCCATGATTATCGCACGTGAGCTGGATATTCGAACCGTAGATACGATCAGTATCAAATCCTACGACCATCAGGACCAGTCCGACGCCGTCATGCTTAAAGCGCCAGACGCTGAAAT
>DFBP01000190.1:0-8680 GCA_002366685.1 Rhodobacterales bacterium UBA3077
GGGCGAACCAGAGCAATGCCGAGCAGCATGAGCCCCATCGCAATCCAGACCCATATAGAATAACGCTCCCCGAGAAACACCATAGAAATAACAACCCCCCAACCGGTCACCAGATATGCGACCTGTGAGGAGAAAACCGGCCCTGCGCGACGGATTAACCAGACATAGCCAACATAAGCGCTAAAATTTAGCGCCGCGCCGGACACAATCGCTAGCTTGGGTGCACCCCAAGGCTCAAAAGGGCTGATCCCTTGCCCGCTGACCCAAGAGAGCGGTATGGCGCAGACCAGACCGATAACCGTTGCCCCGAACAGTACCTGCACCGCGTCTAGCCCGCGGTCTCCCATGTAGGTCAGAAAGTTTGCCTCCATGCCGTAAAGCAAGGGGGCCACTGCCATGACCAGCACAAACCAATATTTTGAGGGGTCTGGCAGCGCGGCCTCCGGTCCGATTAGCAGCGCTATGGCCACGGCGCCGCTGAGCGCGCCAAGCGTGCGCAATGCAGAGAGTTTCTCGTACCCTAACGCAAGCGCTATGGGCATTGAAAACAATGGCACCAGCGCAATAATGATCGAAACGATCCCGGCCGGAAGTTGTGCGCTGGCTGTGTAGGAGAAATAATTTGGCAACACCGAGCCAAGCAAAGCTACACCGATATATACCGGCATGTGCTCCCTCCTAAAATGCAGACGCTTGCCTCGCAAAAGCTGGATCGCAACTGAAAGCACAATTCCGATGAGCATTTGCCATAGCATGATCCCGAACGGTTTATAGCCAGTGGACACAGCAATTTTTGTTATTGGAAACACCGCACCCCATATGGCCCCCATAAGGACAAGGGCTGCATAGTTTTTCAGGTTATTCAAAGCGGGGCCGGACCTTGCTGGGAGAGCAAGCCACCTATTCGCACGGGCTCGATACGGGTGGCCTTCCCTCCGGCTTCGGTTTCGATATAGACGCCGCTGAGCGTGGCCTCCCCGTTGGCCGGCGTAAAACGGCCTTTGGACATGCCAGTCAGAAAGCGGCGCATGGGTTCAAGCGGCTCCATTCCGATTACCGAGTTATAGTCACCACACATACCCGCATCGGTTAGGCAGGCCGTGCCACCTGATAGAATGCGGGCGTCTGCTGTGGGCACATGAGTGTGCGTGCCAACCACGAGAGAAGCCCGGCCATCAAGCCAGTGCCCCATGGCCATCTTTTCAGACGTAACTTCGGCGTGGAAATCAACAATCACGGCATCTGCCAGTTGACCAAGAGGTGCAGATTTAAGGGCGGAATCAAGCGCAGAAAACGGATCATCAAACGGGCGTTTCATGAAGACCTGCCCCAAAGCCTGCGCCACAAAAACCTTTTTGCCGTTTCGCGCCGTAAAAAGGCGCGCTCCCACGCCGGGGGCCGTTTTGGCATAATTTAAGGGCCGAATAATCCGTGGGTCTTTTTCGATTGCTGTTAACATATCCCGTTGATCAAATGCGTGATCACCGAGTGTTACCACGTCCGCTCCTGCATCAAAAAAACCTTGTGCGTGCGCGCCCGTAAGCCCCATGCCGCCTGTCGCGTTTTCGCCGTTAACCACGACAAAATCGAGCTTCCATGCCTCTCGCATTTTGGGTAGGCGTTCGGCAATAGCCTTGCGCCCTGCCCGCCCCATTACATCGCCTAAGAACAATATTTTCATAGACAAAACTCGTAGCGGTGAATTTCTGGCTTCACAAGGCATCAAACATAAAATCTTTACCTCACGTTCAGAAATATCTGGGATGTAGGGATAAGTTTAGGAAAAATGGTCGAGAAATGCCCCAGTCTGCTCTTCAAAATAAACCGTCAACTGCATTGGGTGGCCTGACCCAGCGCCAGAAAGCAGCCATTATTGTAAAGCTACTGATTGGTGGTGGCGTATCGCTGGAATCGCTGGATCTTGATGCCGACTCGATCTGGAAAATAACCAATTCAATGGCGGGACTCGGGGTTGTCGGCAAAGACGTTGTTGACGAGGTCACGGCCGAGTTCATTCTAGAAATGGAACGAATGGGCCTGGTTTTCGAACGAGACATCGACGGGTCTCTCAAGTCCATGGAAAACAATATCGCGCCAGAAACATTGAGTAAAATTAAGGATCGGCAAAGTGGATCTGTCGAGGAAAATGCGTGGCGGAGCATCGCGGACCGTACGCCGGAAGAGCTTGCGTTGAAGGTCGCGGCTGAAAACCCTCGTGTTGCGGCTGTTATTCTGTCGAAGCTCAAGCCGTCAAAATCGGCAGAAATTGTCGGCCTAGTCGAGCAATCAACCGCTCGTGCTATTCTGGCATCAATCACCAAAACATCAACGGTTCAGCCCGAAATTGTAAGTCGCATTGGTATTGCGTTGGCAGAAAGCTTGACAGACAAGAGCGGAGACGGCGCTTTTGGTGAGAGCGCCGCAGAACGCATCGGCGCGATTCTGAATGTTTCGCAGAGTGATTTCAGAGAGGATATACTGGAAAACTTCGATTCAAGCGACCCCGCCTCTGCTGGTGAGATTCGGAAACTGATGTTTACTTTTGCTGACATTCCGGCGCGCGTGGTCGGGCGTGATATCTCGAAAATTTTGCGCGGTGTCGATGACGAAACCCTCGTTATGGCCCTATCAGGAGCCGCACAGACCGCGCCGGATGTTAAGCAATTTATTATGACAAACATTTCGTCTCGCCTTGCCGAGCAGATCGAAGAAAGCATTTCGGAGCGCGGCGTTGTCAAAGCTAAAGATGCGGACATAGCAATGACTCAGGTTGTGATCTCACTTAAGGAACTCGAAAAATCAGGTGAGATCACGCTAATTGAACTTGATCAGGAAGATGAATAAATGGCTGATAAATCTGTAATTTCCGCCAAGCTCAGGCCCGGAAACACCTCGACAAATGCAGATATCGCAACTGACGGGCTTGCCGGGGTGCTGTCTAAATCTGTGTCTGTGGCTGGCTTAAAAACGCTTGAGGTTCAAGTGGAGGCAAACTGCAAAAATGCAACTCAAATTGAGCCTCAGGATTTCATTCAATATCTTCCTGAAACAAGGCTGGCTTTACTGATTGAATGCGATCTAGACGGTCAGATCGGTCTCATAAGTGCAGATATGAACTTGATAAACGCAATTGCGGATGGCCTAACCGGCTCTTTGGACAAAGGGAGTGAAGCCGCGGCCAAGCGCATTCCGACACCCATTGATATTGCCCTCACCCGTCCATTTTTCGACACGATGCTCTCAGATTTTTCTGAAATTCTTGCTGAATTCAGACCAGGAAAACAGACCGACACCTATCATACAAGTGAAACAGTGCCTGATCCCTCCCCTCACCAATTCCCCGACCAAAAATATTTGCAATTGTCGGTCGATCTAGACTTCGAAAGCGGCGCGAGGCACGGGCAGATATTGCTGATGCTTCCCGCCGTAAATACCGAATTTGCAAGTTCTGTTAAAAACATCGCCGAAGATTCGGTGGCATGGAAACACACGCTCAACAAATCCTTGAATGAAGCCCCAACCGCGCTAGAGGTTGTGCTTCACCGGAGACATATGCCAATTGGTCAAATCATGAAATTGAAGACCGGCGATGTCGTTGAAATTCCATCAGATGCGCTCGAAAAACTATCGATAGAGTCAAAGAATGGTACAGCCAGCCGCTGCTTAATGCGCGCGCGGCTGGGAGAATTTCAAGAAATGCGGGCCGCCAAGATCACTAGTATTGGCGCAGGAAAAGATCTGCCCAACAATAGGTCATACCTTATTGAACACTCTGACACCTGATATCCAACCGAGCCTTGAAACCTATTTTTTCATCCGTTCCCATGGCCGTGCAAATTCGCCCAGTGCCGCAGTGATGGCTTCGTCGGTTATCGAGGCGTCGTTCGCTTCAACTTGCGCAATGAGCCCGCGTTTTTTATCTTCCAGAACCAATGGCACAGCGGCATCCAACCCGTTCTGCCTCAGCGCAGCAGAATAGACGCGTGAAATCGCCAGTTTGCGCAGATCGTTTTTGAGAATTTTACCGACGGCGGTTTTGGGCAACTCATCTGTAATTTCGACGTATTTCGGAATGGCGGCGCGTTCGCTAACGTGTTTCTTGAGGTGCGCCAAAAGTTCAGCGTCACTTACTGTAGCGTTTTCAACAAGCTCAATGTAAACGCACGGCAATTCACCTGAATGAGAATCTGGCTGCCCAATCGCGCCTGAGAGTGCGACATCGGGATGGCCTGCGAGGGCATCTTCAATTATTGCGGGGTCAATATTGTGCCCCCCGCGGATGATCAGGTCTTTGGCACGGCCCGTTATCCACAAAAAACCATCGGAATCTAGTCGACCCAGATCGCCTGTACGCAGGTGTGTTCCGTTTGCAAACAGACCTATATTTTTGTCATCCTCAATATAAGTAGCCCCCGCAATGACGCCGGGGTTGGAAACGCAAATTTCTCCAATTTCGTCAATTCCACGTTCGGTAATAACGTTTCCTTCGGGATCGCAATCATAGATTTTAACATCCGAATAAGGAAATGGCAGACCGACAGACCCCACTTTCCGTTCGCCTGCGACCGGATTGATCGAGATAAGACAGGTGGTTTCTGTCATTCCATAACCTTCGAGAATACGCACACCGGTCGACGCTTCAAATCTTTTGAAAAGCTCCACCGGCAAAGGAGCCGAGCCGCAAAGTGCATATTTCAGGCTCGAAACATCGGCATCCACCTCGCGTTGCATAAGTGCTGCTACAGCGGTCGGAACCGTTACCATAAAGCTGGCTTTGTACCGTTCGACAAGTTTCCAGAAATTGTCAAAAACGCCATCGCCACGATAGCCTTGCGGAGTCGGCATAACCATTTGAGCGCCAGACGCGATACAGGTCATCAAGATCGGATAAGCAGCAAAAACATGGAAAATCGGCAAGGGGCAAAGCAATACATCTTCAGAGGTTATGATCTGGTATTCAGCGCACCATCCGTTATAGATCATGCCCGAATACCGGTGCTGTGCCACCTTTGGCATGCCGGTTGTGCCGCCAGTGTGAAAATAAGCCGCAACCCTGTCCTCAGCACCTTCTACCCATTTAAGGCTTTTGCTCTGTTTGTCGGCTTCTGCATTAAAGTCGAGCACTTTGGCCGCATGCTTGACTTCCATTTTTGGGCGCAACAACGGGATGAGCCAAGCCAATGGCGGTTTTAGATAGCGCTTTAGGTCAACTTCGAGAACCGCTTTTACACCTGGCGCAAGCGCCACAGCTTCAGCTACCTTTTGGGCTACGTCTGTCTTCGGGAATGGCGCAAGGGTCACAACCACTTTGGCGCCGGTTTCCCGCAGAATGGACGCAATTTGCTCAGGCGCAAGCAGCGGATTAATCGGATTGACGATTCCGGCCGTTGAACCGGCAATAAAGGTTAGCACCGCCTCGTTACAGTTGGGCAAAACATAGGCTACAACGTCCTTTTCGCCGACCCCGAGACTTCTAAAAAGATTGGCGGATTGAGCGACACGCTCCCGCAAGCCGGCCCATGTAAATGTTTCCTCCGGGTCTTTTGGTCCCGATTTCAGCATAAATGTGAGCGCTTTTTGGTGCGGATATTTGTCGGCTGTTTGCGAAAGCAGCTCGAAGAGCGTATTGGCACTCCAACGCGCCGAAACGTCCATTTCTTTTTCTACGGCCAGTTTTTCGGTTATTGTCGCGATTTTCACGTTGTCATTCCTCCGGTTTTTTAAACAGAAGGATGGAGGCAAATAGCTGCCAGAGCAAGTAAAACCTTAAGGAACTTGACCTTCGGTAAACTGGAGCTTAGCCAGTCTCGCGTAGAGTCCGTTTTCGGCGACGAGTTCGGCATGGGTGCCTTCTGCCACAATTTTTCCTTCGTCAAACACGACAATCCGATCAGCCTTTTTAACCGTCGCAAGGCGGTGAGCGATAATGATTGTTGTTCTTTCAGCAGACATGGCCTCGACAGCACTTTGAACCGCGCGCTCTGATTCCGCGTCCAAGGCCGAGGTCGCCTCGTCCAACAGCAATATCGGTGCGTCACGCAGGATGGCACGCGCAATGGCGATACGCTGCTTTTGCCCGCCTGAGAGCATCACACCGCGCTCACCGACATAGCTGTCATAACCGTCTGGCAACGCTGTCAGGAAATCATGCGCGGCAGCGGCCTTTGCGGCCGAGATCACTTCTTCGTCCGAGGCGTCCGGGCGAGCAAAGCGGATATTTTCCATCGCGGAGGTCGCAAAAATAACCGGCTCTTGGGGCACTAACGCCATTTGTTGCCGCATATCTTCGCGGCTCAAATTGCGAAGCGGCAGGCCTTCAAGGAAAATTTCTCCACCAGTTACATCATAAAATCTCATAAGAAGCTGGAATATTGTGGTTTTCCCGGCACCAGACGGGCCTACTAGTGCAACCGTCTCCCCCGGTTTAATACTCAGGTTTAGCCCGCTAAGCGCGGCAACTTCGGGCCGTGCAGGATAATGGAAGGACACATCGGCAAAGGATATTTCCCCCTTGAGAGGGCGAGGCAGGCTCTCAGGTTGGTTAAGATCGATAATTGGGTCGACCGCATTAATCAGCTCAACCAGACGCTCAGTAGCCCCTGCGGCGCGCTGAAGTTCGCCCCAAATCTCTGACAATGCGCCAACAGCCCCTGCAACCATCACCGAGTAGATGACAAATTGTACGAGTTGGCCCGCCCCCATTTCACCACTTTGAACGACTCCGGTGCCTAGCCACAGAACGGCCACGATTCCAGTGAAAACCAGAAATATTATGCTGGCTGTCATGATAGAACGGGTCATTATTCGCTTTTTTGCGGTATCAAACGAGCTTTCGATCAGGTCGTCATATTTTTGCCGGCTCTGAGGTTCGTGCGTATAGGCCTGTACTGTTTGGGCCGCTAAAAGCGTTTCAGAGGCAACGCCCGAACTATCGGCGATCCGGTCCTGGCTCTCTCTGGAGAGATTTCGCAGCCGCCTGCCAAAAATGACGATCGGAACAATAATAAGAGGAACAGTTAGGAGAACCAAACCTGTTAGATAGGCAGAGGTAAACAGCATAAACCCCAGCCCGCCGATGAAAATAAGTGCATTTCTCAAAGCAACCGAGATTGATGAACTAATTACCGACAGGATCAGGGTCGTATCTGTCGTTAAGCGTGAAAGAACTTCGCCGGTCAGAATCCTCTCGTAAAATGCGGGAGACATGCCGATGACTTTATCATAAATCGCTTTTCGTATATCCGCGATTACCCGCTCACCTAGACGAGTAACGAGGTAAAAACGAAGAGCGGTCCCAAAAGCCAGCGCACTGGCAATAATAATGGCAAAAACAAAAACATGGTCGATATTTGCCAAACTATCTTCGGAAAATCCGTCGATTACGTTTCGAACGACCAATGGAAAAGTAAGCGAAAGACCCGCGGTCAGAGTCAAGGCGGCGAGCGCACCCCAAACAATGATCATATAAGGGCGTAGAAAAGGCAATAACTGGCGCAATGGTCCAATATTTTTTGATTTAGCTCGATCTTTAGGATTGTCTTTTGCCATATCGGCCCCCTTTTATTGCAAATGCAAATAAGCTGCGGAACACATAAGCACAAGGGAAACCAGCACGATTTTGAGCTTTAGTAAGATGTAGAGTATCAAGAGCAAGTTCTTTTTCGGGGCTATTTATAACTTCGGCATAATTACACCGCAGCTAAATGGCAAATAAGTGTAGCGTGGCAAGGTGTTTCGACCGGTTTTCCAATTGAATTGCCAGCCTGTGGATCCCCTTCATTTCGAAGAAAAAACCGCTCGACCAAATTGCGCAAGGTATAGAGGATATATTTGCGAGGTAATGGTATCAACATCTTGCCAACAAGCTGCCACGCCTAAGAAAAAGGGCCGCAAAAATGCAGCCCTCCCTATTTCTTGTGTTATTTCTGTTTCCGCATTTAGCGTTTGGAGAACTGGAAACTCCGGCGCGCTTTGCGCTTACCGTATTTCTTACGCTCAACAACACGCGCATCGCGGGTCAGGAAGCCAGCAGCTTTGAGGGGTCCGCGAAGCGATGGTTCATACAGCTGCAATGCTTTGGAGATACCATGTTTTACAGCACCGGCCTGGCCTGAAAGCCCGCCGCCCTTAACGGTTGCATTTACATCGAATTCGCCAGCAACACCAGCAACGGAAAACGCTTGGTTGATAAGCATTTGCAGAACCGGGCGTGCAAAATATGAATTCAGTTCCTTGCCGTTTACGGTTACTTTACCAGAGCCGGCTTTGATCCAGACGCGGGCAACCGCATCTTTACGTTTGCCTGTGGCATAAGAGCGGCCCAGTTCGTCACGAACAGGTTCGCGCGCCGGGGCGGATTCTTGCACCAATTCAACGGCACTATCGGCTACGGCCTCTTTCAGGTCGTCGAGCGATTTGATTTCATCATTCATGATTAAGCGCTCCGAGTGTTTTTAGGGTTCATGGACGCAACGTCCAAAACTTCAGGCTGCTGGGCCTCTTGGCCGTGTTCAGCACCTGCATAAACGCGCAGATTGGTCATCTGCTTTTTGGACAGTGGGCCGCCAGGCAACATGCGCTGAACTGCTTTCACAAGTACGCGCTCAGGGAAGCGACCTTCGAGGATCTGCTCGGCTGTGCGGTGCTTGATGCCACCCGGATGGCCGGTGTGCCAATAGTA
>DFBP01000190.1:8742-8966 GCA_002366685.1 Rhodobacterales bacterium UBA3077
CGCAAGCGCATGGCGATAATCGTTGCCAAACGGCCCAGAACCACGCCTTCAGCGTCGATCAGGATCCATTTTTTCTCGATATCGGCCGGTTTGGCTGAATATGTTTTCATGGTCTCGTTTTCCGTTTTCGGAGGATAAGCGCACAGGCTCACCCTATGCAAATTCTGATAGTGGGGTTTTAACGGAATTTGTCGCGCAGTCAATTGCAAAGTTGTACGGTTTAA
>DFBP01000190.1:9042-9594 GCA_002366685.1 Rhodobacterales bacterium UBA3077
CCAACGCTGAGGCTCCTGCCAAGCTTAAGAATGCGGCCCTTTGCCCATAGATCCGTTGCATCTGGCTTGCGCATAAAATTTATGTTGCAACTCGTTGTAACGGTCAAATCTTTTGGTCCGATCATTGCCAATGTGGCGATGTAAAAAGTTACATCAGCCAAGGCGAACATCGAAGGGCCCGAAACGGTACCCCCGGGGCGCAGGTCGCTCTCAGTTACGTTCATGTGCACGGTGGCAGACATTGACGAAATGTCTTCGATATCAAACCGGCCTTTCACTTGCGGAAAAACGTTGTCTAAAAACGCGGTGATTTCAGCGATCGACATAACTGGCTGCATTTTGGGCCTTTTCAGCAAGAACAATTTAACGCACATTGAGGGAGAACAAGTAAAGGATCAAGAGTATGGACGGAATTCTTTTGCGCCAGGATGAAAATGGCATCGCAACCTTAACAATGAATCGCCCCAAGGCTCTGAATGCATTGTCTGAAGAGATGTTGACAGCATTGCAGAACGAGATGGACAGTATCGCTGAAAACCGGTCGATTAGAGT
>DFBP01000190.1:9658-10483 GCA_002366685.1 Rhodobacterales bacterium UBA3077
ATCGCCCAGACCCACGGGATAGCGACCGCCGCGGGGTGCCAACTTGTCGCCAGTTGCGATCTGGCTATGGCTGCCGATGATACTCGGTTTGGAGTTAACGGGATCAATATCGGGTTGTTTTGCTCTACCCCTATGGTGGCGTTAACGCGTAATATCTCGCGAAAAAAGGCGTTTGAAATGCTCACAACAGGTGATTTTATTGATGCGGCCCGTGCTGAGAGCATTGGGCTAATTAACCATGCTGTGCCACATGATGAACTGGAGCGCGCAACGCGTACACTTGCTGAAAAGCTTTCGGCTCAATTGGGCGTTGCCGTAAAAATAGGCAAAGAATCATTCTATAAACAGCTCGAAATGGGGCTTGAAGAAGCTTACGCTTTCACAGGTGCCGCCATGGCTGAAAACATGCTGCACCGCGAAACCGAAAAAGGTGTGGCGGCATTTCTGGACAAACGCAAACCGGAATGGGACCAATAATCTTAGGGAAATTTCCTATGTGATTTTCATAGGCCTTCTTTAGAGCCCTTAAAAATTAACACTTACCCACGTGCGATTTTCTGTTCGGCAGGATAGGCAGCCGCAAAACGCGCCCGAATAGCCAACACAAACAGCAAAACAGCCCCGAGTTGGTGTGTGAGTGCAATATGCATCTGTGCCAGATAGAGCACCGTAATAATGCCCAGCACCACTTGTGCGAGCATCATCACCATCATAACCATAAATGCGCCACGGGTTGCGCCCAGTGGGCTTTTACGGCTTTTCCACCACACAAATAACCCAAGCGCCAATGCGATGTACCCGAGCAAACGGTGGTTAAATTGCACC
>DFBP01000171.1 GCA_002366685.1 Rhodobacterales bacterium UBA3077
TTTCAGTTGTGAACCTGATGGCACTCGGGGCGTCTTTGACCAGTGGCTTTAGCTGGGATGCTTTCCTGATGGACCCACTGGTGTTTATCTTGTGGGTTTCGGTAGCGGTCACCCTGCTATTTTGGGGGCGCGGCGGTTTTTGCGGATGGCTCTGCCCGTTTGGTGCCTTGCAGGAGCTGTCAAACCAGATTGCGCGGTTCTTCCGTGTGCCACAATGGACGTTGCCATGGGGGCTGCATGAGCGCCTCTGGCCGGTCAAATATATGATCTTCCTTGCGCTGCTTGGCTTGTCTTTGGTCTCGATTCCGCTGGCGGAACAATATGCCGAGATCGAGCCGTTCAAAACTTCGATCATCCTGAAATTTGCCCGCAGCTGGCCTTATGTGCTGTTTGCAGCCGCCATGCTGGGCGCGGGCCTGTTTATAGAGCGCTTCTATTGCCGCTACCTGTGCCCGCTGGGGGCAGCACTGGCAATTCCGGGCCGGATGCGGATGTTTGACTGGCTCAAGCGCTATAAAGAATGCGGGTCGCCGTGCCAGACCTGCGCCAATGAATGTTTTGTTCAGGCCATTCACCCCACAGGTGAGATCAACCCGAATGAATGTCTGTCCTGCCTGCATTGTCAGGTTCTTTATCAGGACCACTCGAAATGCCCTGTTGTTATCAAAAAAGATAAGCGGCGGGCGAAGATGGCCCAAAGCATCGCCGTAGGGGGCGATGCTTTGGACCGGTTAACCAACCACCCTAATTCCACCCTCAAACAGGAGATATAAGATGACTGATGATGTCGAAAATAAAGAAGGCCTGTCACGTAGACAAGTTCTAACTGGCCCGGGCAAAGGCGCTCTGCTGGTTGGTACGATTGTAGCCGCCGGTGGTGGCGCTGCCTTGATGGCAACCCCTGCGGCTGCTTCGGGTAATAACGAAGTCGCTCCGGGCGAACTGGACGAATATTATGGCTTCTGGTCCTCGGGCCAGGCAGGTGAGCTTCGCATACTGGGCGTACCATCCATGCGCGAATTGATGCGTGTGCCGGTGTTCAACCGCGAATCCGCCACCGGTTGGGGCCATACCAACGAATCCAAAAAAATCATGCGGGATGGCATGATGCAGGAAACCAAAGACTTCTTGGCGCTGAATGGCAAAGAAGTTTACGAAAACGGTGACCTTCACCACCCGCATATGTCCTTCACTGACGGTACATATGATGGCCGCTACCTGTTCATGAACGACAAAGCCAACACCCGTGTTGCCCGCGTCGATTGTAAGTTCATGAAATGCGACAAGATCATCGAGATTCCGAATGCGTCGGACATCCACGGCCTGCGCCCGCAGAAATTCCCGCGCACTGGCTATGTGTTTGCAAATGGTGAGCACCGCGTGCCGCTGATCAATGACGGCACAAATATGGACGACGTAGAAAACTACGTTTCCATCTTTACCGCGATTGACGGCGACACCATGGATATCTCGTGGCAGGTTATGGTTTCCGGCAACCTTGATAACGTAGATTGCGATTATCAGGGCAAGTATGCGGTTTCCTCCAGCTACAACTCCGAAGGGGCTGTTAATCTGGTTGGCATGATGGAAGCCGAGATGGACCACGCGGTTGTGTTCAACATCGAACGCATCGAAGCGGCAGTCGCTGCTGGCAACTATGAGGTTCACAACGGTGTGAAAGTTCTGGACGGGCGCAAAGGTTCCGACCTGACCGTCTATATCCCGATCCCGAACAGCCCGCACGGTGTGAACTCGTCGCCTGATGGCAAATACGTGATGATCAACGGCAAGCTTTCGCCAACCGTTTCTGTCATCCAGTATGACAAGCTGGAAGCTGTGTTTAACGGTGCCGAGCCACGCTCCTGTATCGTTGCCGAGCCAGAGCTGGGCCTTGGTCCTCTCCACACCGCATTTGACGGCAATGGCATGGCTTACACCACGCTTTTCCTCGACAGCCAGATGGTGAAATGGGACATTGATAAAGCTGTGCGCCTTTATGCCGGTGAAGATGTGGATCCAATCGTTCACAAAACCGATGTGATGTATCAACCCGGCCACAACCACACCTCGATGGGGGAAACCAACGAAGCTGATGGTAAATGGTTGGTGTCGCTCAACAAGTTCTCAAAAGACCGGTATATCAATGTGGGTCCGCTGAAACCTGAAAATGAGCAGTTGATCGACATTTCGGGTGACACACCTGAAGTCGTGCATGATAGCCCGACCTTTGCCGAGCCGCATGACTGTATCATCGTTCACCGCTCAAAAGTGAACCCGGATGCGATCTGGGCACGCGAGAATCCTATGTGGGATGAAGCGCGGGCACAGGCAGAAGCTGACGGCGTTGTGCTCGAAGATGGCCATGACGAGGTCATCCGTGATGGCAACAAGGTTCGGGTTTATATGTACTCGGCGGCACCAACTTTCTCTCTGGAAAGTTTCACGGTTAAGCAAGGGGATGAGGTCACAGTCTATGTCACTAACATTGACGATGTAGATGACCTGACTCACGGCTTTACCCTCGGCAACCACGGCGTTTGCTTCGAAGTTGGCCCACAGGCAACCGCCTCGGCTACCTTTATTGCGGGCCGCCCTGGTGTTCACTGGTTCTATTGCCAGTGGTTCTGCCACGCGCTCCACATGGAGATGCGCGGCCGGATGCTGGTTGAACCTGCATAAGGAAGCGACATGCTGCGCCTGATGTTCATATTCACGCTTTTGTTTCCGGCTTTGGCCGGAGCCGCCACGCGTGACGTGCCATTGGGCGCACTGGCTAGCGCTATTGAAAACGCGCAGGCGGGGGATATCCTTCGCCTGTCGCAAGGTATTTATGAAGGGGCTGTTGAGATCGACAAGCCTCTCACATTGGTAGGAAATGAAACCACAATTGACGGCCTCGGGGAAGGCTCGGTGATTTTGGTTGATGCGCCAGATGTGACCCTGAGCGGGCTGACAGTTATCGGCTCTGGCTCCGGTGGAGGTGCATTGGACGCTGGTATCACCTTAACCGCAAGCGCAGACCGTGCCGTGATCGAAGG
>DFBP01000076.1:0-2663 GCA_002366685.1 Rhodobacterales bacterium UBA3077
ATTTAATTGGTGACCCCGACAGGATTCGAACCTGTGGCCTGCTGATTAGAAGTCAGCTGCTCTATCCAGCTGAGCTACGGGGCCTAATGATTTAGTGGGTCCAGACTGTTCGGCGATTGGAGGCGAAATTTTCGCCATATCCGCCTTGGCGTACGAGTGCCTGCCGTTTATGTGGGTCCGTTATCGTGTAGGCCAACCCCTCGGCCTCCGCATAGGTTATTGCAGCTTCTTTGGTGTCGAATTTCATCCGCAGTTGGGAATGCATGTCATTTGAGCTGGTCCAGCCCATAAGCGGGTCAATCCCCCGTGGGGATTCAGGTAAAAACTCAAGAACCCAGTGCCTCGTCTTGGCTTGGCCCGACTGCATCGCGTTTCGGCTTGGCTGATAAATTCGTGCTGTCATTGGGGGACCTCCTTGGAAACTTGAATTCTTATCGCCAATCATGCGAGCGGTTGCAAGCAAAATTGGCGTTAGCTAATGGGAGGCGCTAAGGAAAATTGCCGGCCCGCTGCGAGGGAGCGAGGGGTGGGGTGGGTTCGGTTCGCACCGAGCCGGCAACTTTGCCACTTGCAATGCCAATTAACCAAACTCGCCGGGACAATACAAGAACAAAATATCCTAAAAGTTGTTTTAAAACCATAAAAAGCTCTGTATAATAGTAATGGTTTGTTAACTGTTAGGTGCGGCTACCAAACCACATTCTCGCAAGCAGTTTATCTTTGCGAACGAACTGATGGTAAAGCGCCGCCACAAAGTGCCCGAAAACAAGTAGCATTAGAATGCTGGCAAACACACCATGTGCCACCCGCGCGGGGAAAACCGTCAAATCCTCAGGTAGTGGTGTAGTAGATTCGCCAAACATTATGCCCGGCAAGCCGGCAGCAATCGCCATCCCCCAGCCGCTGGCGACCATGGCAAAAACCAATGCATATAAAGCATAGTGCGCAAGTTTCGCTACTTTGTTCAACGCTGAAAATCCGGCATCTGCGTCCGGCGGAAGTTGGGTCTTAATTCGGATCACCAAGCGAATGGTCATCAAAATAAGCACGGCATTTGCCAAGATCATATGACCGGTCATACCGACAATCTTTTGCGGATCGCTACTGTCAAGCGGGGCAAGCATTTGGCTGCCGCCATATAAAAGCAAAATAATGCCAAGGGCCAATATCCAATGCAACAAGACCAATCATGGATGATACTTTTTCAAATTCGTTTCTTTCGTCGTTTTTAGTTGCAAAAGCATATATTGTAAAAGCAACAATTGCAATCACAAGCTTAACCAGGTAAGAAACGTTATGACCAAAATGCCAAAATTCCTCTTTGATGCCGCCTATGACGACAGTGTCGGTCGTATGCTTCGACAGCTCACGAACCGCCTGAAAGCAGAAATGAAATCTCGCTTGACCTGCCTGAACATGAACGTCAACGAATATTATGTTTTCGTAAACTTGTCTGAACGTGAAGGCATGACCCAAACCCAGCTTTCCGAACGCATGTCGATGCCTGCATACGGGATTTCCCGCCTCATCGACGGGATGAGTTCGAAAAATCTGATCGAACGCCGTGGAGATCCTTGCTCAAGGCGCACAGTTCGCGTCTTTCTGACGGACGAGGCAAAAGCCAAAATACCAGAAGTTATGGGAAGTCTGGAAGATATAAATGACTGGATTCTCAAACCTCTTGATAACGACGAAAAAGAAGCCTTTGTCAGCGCGTTACGTAAACTGGCCTAGCCCCCTTTAAATGAGAACAAAAAGGGTCCATATTGCCATAAAGGGGGTGATTTATGCTTGAGAAAAACAACGAAAGTCATGAAAAACTTGAAGGTGGTAAGCAAATTGTGTTGCACACCAAGTTCGAGCCGGCCGGAGACCAGCCAACAGCGATTGCCGAGCTTGTCGGCGGGGTTAATGAGGGCGAGCAGAATCAGGTGTTGCTTGGAGCAACGGGCACAGGCAAAACCTTTACGATGGCCAAAATCATTGAAGCCACACAGCGACCTGCTATCATTCTGGCCCCAAATAAAACCCTCGCCGCGCAGCTATATGGCGAGATGAAGGGCTTTTTTCCGGAGAATGCGGTCGAGTATTTTGTGAGCTTTTATGATTACTACCAGCCCGAGGCCTATGTGCCGCGCTCGGATACATTCATCGAAAAAGAATCGCAAATCAACGAACAGATCGACCGGATGCGGCACTCGGCTACCCGGGCTTTGCTTGAGCGGGATGATGTGATCATCGTTGCCTCGGTGAGCTGTATCTACGGGATTGGCTCGGTAGAGACTTACGGCGCGATGACCCAGGATTTGTTGGTCGGTGAAAGTTATGACCAGCGCCAGATCATGGCCGACCTTATTGCCCAGCAATATAAACGCAATGATCAGGCATTTCAGCGCGGTAGCTTTAGGGTGCGGGGGGACAGCCTTGAGCTCTGGCCGGCCCACCTTGATGACCGCGGCTGGCGGTTTTCGTTTTTTGGCGACGAGTTGGAGAGTATCACTGAATTTGATACGCTGACAGCCGAGAAAACCGGCACTTTGGAAAAGGTCCGCATTTATGCGAATTCGCATTATGTGACCCCGCGCCCAACCCTGAAGCAAGCAATTGTGAAGATCAAAGAAGAGCTTCGCCAACGGCTGGACCAGTATGTAGGCGAGGGCAAG
>DFBP01000076.1:2837-6002 GCA_002366685.1 Rhodobacterales bacterium UBA3077
CAAATCGGGGGCATGTATAAAGGGGACTTCCGGCGTAAATCGACCTTGGCCGAGCATGGGTTCCGACTGCCTTCCTGTATGGATAACCGCCCGCTCAAATTCGAAGAATGGGACGCGATGCGCCCACAGAGCGTATTTGTTTCGGCCACCCCGCAAAAGTGGGAGCTGGAGCAAACTGGCGGCGTTTTTGCCGAGCAAATCATCCGCCCGACGGGATTGCTGGACCCGGAAATCGAGATCCGCCCGGTAGATACCCAAGTCGATGACCTGTTGTCTGAAATTCGAATTGTGGCCGCCAAAGGCCAGCGTGTGCTGGTGACAACTCTAACCAAACGCATGTCGGAAGACCTTACCGAATACTTGCATGAGCAGGGCGTGCGGGTGCGCTACATGCACTCCGATATCGACACGCTCGAGCGGATCGAGATATTGAGGGACCTCAGGCTTGGCGCGTTTGACGTGCTGATCGGGATCAACCTGTTGCGTGAGGGGCTGGACATCCCCGAATGCGGATTGGTGGCGATTCTGGATGCGGATAAAGAGGGCTTTTTGCGATCCGAAACCTCGCTTGTGCAAACAATCGGGCGAGCGGCGCGTAACGCCGATGGGCGTGTGATCATGTATGCGGACCGAATTACCGGTTCGATGGAGCGGGCGCTGGGGGAAACCAGTCGCAGGCGCGAAAAGCAGCACGCCTATAATGTGGCCCACGGAATCACCCCGCAGACCATCCGGAAGAATGTGGAAGATGTGCTGGAAGGCCTGTTCAATGCTGACACTGACCAAAGCCGCGTCACGGCCAAGGTCGATAAAGCCACCTATGGTGCCAATCTGAAAGTACACCTTGAAGCGCTCCGCACCGATATGCGCAAAGCTGCGGAGAACCTCGAGTTCGAAGAGGCCGCAAGATTGCGCGACGAGCTGCACCGGCTGGAAGCGGTAGAACTCGCCGTGGCGGATGACCCGCTGGCAAGGCAATCCGCAATTGCAGCGGCAAGTGAAAAGCCGAGGGGGCGATCTCAGGCTGGGCGGGCCGGGACGGTTGTGGTGAAGGGGAAGAGTAAGCGGAGAGGGTGATCTTGGATATTTTAGTCTTGGCAATTGTGTTGTGTGGAGTCTCTTGGCTGCCTGTAGTACTATTTCTAGTCAATAAAGTAAGGAACCCGGAATCAGAATTGCCTGTAATCTTCCATGCCTTTTGGGTTTGCGGTTCACTGGGGATCGCCATAACCTTGATCCAGTATGGCTTGATAAACGCGTTACTCTCCTTTCTTTCCCCCCTCTTAGTTTTGGTATATTCGGCCTATGTTGCCCTTCAAGCTGGACTCTACGCTGCACTTTTAACCGCCTTTGCTCTTTTCATTGCCTTTATTCTTTTGGCGAGCCGCGTTCATGGAGTGCCGAGATACTGGGTGTCTATAGGCGCCATCGTTGCAATCTTGGTACTTCCAATTTTGGTGCAGAGCCCTATTGCTAACCAAAAAATTGTTAGAGCATTTGAAGAAATGAACGGAGATTGCCTAAGCTACCGCAGTTTCTGGAAATCGGTGATATACAAGGGCAGATACCAAGAAAGCCATGCTGTCATGTTTCGTGGGGTTGAGGTTTTTGTTTGGAGTTACGCAAACCAACAATTTATCAATGTAAATGAAAGCCGCTATTTGCCAGGCTATATTGTGCCAAACGACGATTGTAGTCGTCGAGATTGGTAAACAATTACTCCGCTCCCACAGATTTCGGACCTACGGCTTGTTTGAACCCGCTCACCTGATACAGTGCTCAATCATCAGGTAGGAGAATAAATTGAAAACCCAACTTCTGTGTATTGTTTTCACTTTCCTTGCCTCGTGCGATGAACCACCTGTTCAGAAAGATTCCGTTCTGTCATCTTTTGAGCGCCCGCAACCAAGAACCGAAGCCGAGTTTGTTTTTATCACGGCCGAGCTGAACGCGCTTCAGCCACGTTCTATTGCCGAAAATCGCGAGTTCTGCGGTTATTTGGGTTTGAATCCTGCGGGTGATTTTGCCATTTCGCCGCCAAAGCGCGGCAGCTTGGATGGCTGCACGCCAAATGACCCACCCGCGAGCCTCCAGCTTATCGCTTCCTACCACACCCATGCCGCGTATTCCTATGATTACGACAGTGAAACCCCTTCACCGGACGACCTGATGGGAGATATTGCCGAGGGTGTGGATGGCTATATCGCCACCCCGGGCGGGCGCGTTTGGTTCAATGACGCAGCCGCGCGCACGGCGATACTGCTTTGCGATCTTAACTGCATTTTTGCCGATCCACACTTCCAGCCAGACCCGTATTATCCGGTCGCGAACCGCTATTCGCTACGCGCGCTTATAGCAAGGTGATTGTCGGAAAGACTGACGGCTTATCTTACGTCAACCCGGCACCGATCTAGCCCACGCACACAGCCACGTCATACATAACGGGCGCAAAGCTTTTACAAAGTTCGTTTATCTCCCGATTGCGAACCAGCATTTCCTCGCTGCGGAGCATGGCAAGGAAATCCTCCCGCTTTTCCCACTGTGAGTAATTCGCTATTCGGGTCTGGGCATCATTCACATGTAAGGCCGAGGCAATATAACCCGGTTGTTTGGAGATAACTTCGGCGCAGCTTGCTTTCAGGAGTTGCAGCAAGTCTGCGCAGGTTCCCGGTGTTACCTCAAATGTAGTGATAACGGTTTGGATATCGGCATTGTCAGAAATGGTCAGCATATCAGGCTCCTTTCTCACAGTTTAGCGAATCCCGGGCCAAAGCCAAGAAAAATGGCGCTCCCGTCAACAAGACGAAAGCGCCACTTTGGTCAGGCCGCTTTATCGCTTCGCAACGAAAGCTGTAAAGCGCCTTTGCGGGCCGCCGCCCAGTCAATGTTTAGGTCACTGCCGGTAGCGCCCAGATTCACGGTGAAATAGGGCGTGTCAAATTGAGTGGCGCTCCCACTATCCTGAATGGGGCCAATCGCCGACCACCCTGCCACCCCCTGCACTCTACCGCCAAAGGGGGTTTTTTGAGCATGGGAATAAGTCCATGTCGAAGCCGCGACCGTTTGGGATACCTCAACATAAGCCGGATTTTCTGTCCGGTTTGCAACTTCTTCAAAGCTGTTTCCCTGAAATACGAGGTTCTTGGTCAATGTGTGGTCGAAGTT
>DFBP01000076.1:6080-6542 GCA_002366685.1 Rhodobacterales bacterium UBA3077
GTGTACCATGCGGACACGTCGCTCACGACAAAAATATTTCCAGTCAGAGAAAGAGTACCAAACGGTACCGTGCCCGAGCCGACGTTATTATAGTTCGCGTGCTCATTGGAGATTTCGATAAAGCAGTTATCAACATAGTTGGCGGTTACCACTGTATTGGTATTTCGTGCTGTAAATACGAGCCCGGCAGTGCGATCCCCTACTGCGGCGCTATCTCCCTGCCAAAAGTGGTTCCCGCTCACAATGTGGCCGCCGCCAGCCAACACGCCAAAATGCCTGAACCGGACCGCCACGTTGTTCCGAATTTTGACATCGTTATAGTTCACGTTGAAAGCGATGGTGGTCCGGTTCTGTGCGAGCTCGTTGTATTCGCTTGAGTACCACTCGTTGTTGTAAAGCGACATCCCGTAGCAACCGGTGTTGTAAGACGTTAGTCCACGGTCTTTGGGTTTCAAAAACCAG
>DFBP01000276.1:0-4014 GCA_002366685.1 Rhodobacterales bacterium UBA3077
TGCATAAAAGTAAGTTGAAGCTTCAGTTTTTCAGGCGTCCAAAGATCATCTGCATCAAGAAAGGCGACAAAATCTCCGATGGCACATTCGAGCGCGACATTTCGAGCTCCCGCCGGACCCATATTTGCTGAATTCTGGATTAACTTGATACGCTTATCATCATATTCACGTAATACCAATTTGGCAGTACCATCTTCAGACGCATCATCCACAATTATTAGCTCCCAGTTTTTGAACGTCTGTGAAAGGACCGATTCAATACTCGCAGAAATTGTTTCTTCAGAGTTGAAGGCCGGCATTACGATGGAAATCTGAGGTTTTTGCATGGGTTTTTTGGATTTGTTTAAGATCGTCTGCGCTCCGCGTAGGCGGCTCTAGTTTGATAACCTGCTTCAAGTCAAAGGATGCTTATCGCAATAATTGCGCTGGAATAAGCTATCGGTCAAGACGAAGGGCTATGTTGTAGATAAATAAATAAAATAGCCATATACCCAAAGTGCTTAAGTAAGCGAATTTGGCGCTCAAGTCAGACGCTAAGATGAGGCCCAAGGAGGCGATCGGCATCGACCAGAGACACAGGCTGGTCAGTCCGTGCGATATATATTCAGGCCTGTTTCCTATCTGCCGCCCGATAGTCCGGTATACCAACATGTGTAAATGTAAATGGTCGGGTTGGCTGAAGTGATGTCCGGCGCGCCGGGTTTTCCGCGCCATGGAGACAGTCAATTCCGTCAGAGGATAACAAAGGATAAGCGGAGACAGCCAAGGCGAAACCTCGGGGTTTCTGGCCGGCAGTATTATTGTTAGCACTGCAACCAGAAACCCGAGAAAATATGCGCCCCCGTCTCCAAGAAAGATTTTTCCAAAAGGGAAGTTCAAAACGAAAAAACCCAAAGTGACGGCAAACGCCAAAGCTGTAATTTCAACGAGTTCGGTATCACCGGCGGTTCCACTGATGAAAAGAATTGCTGCTAGCATTATCAATGTCGTTCCGGAAGCAAGCCCGTGAAAACCATCAATAATGTTGATTGCGTTTGTTGCCGTGGCAATGGCAAGTACCGTGAAGGCGACCGATATAGCAGAAACGGCCAAGAATATATCGAACCACCAAACATGTATGCGTTCGATTGAAAAGCCGGTAAGAAAACAAAAAAGAAGCGCCGCTGCGATCGAGGCAAACAGTCGCCTGCGAACGCTCACGTTCGCAAAAATGTCTTCGAGCAGACCAAAGATAAGGACCGGTGACCCGGCAAGGCAGAGCCAGCCGAACAAGCGCTGGGCCTCGGTTTCTANNGGTGTTGGCGTTTGGTGAAACTTCTGAACGCCTTCAGTCGCGTCAAAAGTTTGAGCGCCGTGATAGCGTTGAGTCAGCAAGACAAGAAGACATACCAAAAAACTAGTTATAAAGCCCGCTAAAATCGAGTTAGAGATAAAAATTTGCGACAATTAGAGTGTTCCTCCGGAGGGATACCTTGCGATTGTTGGGCGCTTGGATATTTTAAAGGTATTCCCCCCATTTTCAATAGGATCCGCTTGCAGAATGACACGCCTATGTTCAGCTTCATTGCGAGTGTGATACCGCATGGCGCTTGTTCTCTTGTTGAACTCAAAATTCATTCTGGTTTCTGACCCTTTTGCAGTACAAAAACAAGCATACGCGAAGATAGGGCCGCGCTGCCGTCAGCTGCAGAATAATCCTCCCATGCAGCGGCAACCTGTGCCTCAACAGATGGGGTAATCTTGTTTTTCAGCCAAGGCTTGTCCATCATTTTCTTTCGGAAGTCATTAAGATCATTGAAGTTTACAATCCGCAGGTAATCGGTCGTTTCAGTAATTTTGAACCCCCCTGAGGTGGCGCGTTTGATCGCCTCCAACGCCGCGGCACGCACGATCCCTTCATCGTGGAACAGGCGCAGGATGTTGTTGAACGGGCCGGCATATTCCGGCTCACAGATATAAATCCGCCCGTCAGGGCGCAACACCCGCTCCAGTTCTGAAAATGCCTTGTCCATTTGCGGGATCGGCACATGATGCAACGATTTCATCATCACCACCACGTCGATACTGGCATCGGGTAGCGGCAGCGCCTCGGCGCTACCGGTCAAGTATTTCACTCCACCGCCTTTTTCTTTTGCGCGGGCAATCTGTGCGGCATCTGCATCAATCGCGGTCACACTTGCCGCGCCGGATTCGCCCGCAATCCGCCGTGCCAAACTGCCAGTACCACAGCCGAGATCCAGCACATCGGCCTCCGAAAGCGGGACCGCCTTCATTAATGGCAATAATTCGTCCTTTTGCTCTAATGTTCCGCTCATGTGCTTATCGCTAGCCTCCTGTCAGGATACAGAAACGGGTTGTTCGATCCGCAACGTATTGGAATATGTAAATCGTTCTGCCGGGTAAAGGCTGATAGCAACCTCGTAAACGTCCAGCGCTTGTGTCAGGTAATGCCGCGTGATCCGTAGCGCCGGATCCCCCTCCCGGGCGGCCAGCCTTTCGGCCTCGTTGCGGCCCAGTGTGGTCGCCGATATTTGCTGGCGCACTTCGGCAGGGACAATCCCGTAACGCGCTTCAATCAACGACCAGATCGGCAGGCCCGCCCCCTCTATATCGCCCAGAACGCCGCGATAGGCGTGGATAATATAGGCATCCATCAACGCCACTGGCACCCCGCCCCCATCCATCGCCCGCACCCCGCGTAACTGGCTCCAAGCCTCGCCTTTCTCGCTACCCAGCAACGCAGCGGTCGCTGCATCGGCCTTGATGTCACTCACCTCAAGCACGTTCAAAACCATATCTTTCGCGTATTGATAAAGGTCGGAGACGGTATCGCCCACTTGCACATATCGTTGTACGATGTGATCGGATTTCACCTGTGTTCCGACTCCGGCGCGGCGCGTGACCAACCCTAGCGCCTGTAAGCGGCGCAACGCCTCGCGGGTGGTATGGCGGCTAATGTCAAATTGTGCGCAAAGGGCGTGTTCCGAGGGCAAGGTTGCACCCACCGGATAGCGGCCAGACAAAATATCCTCGGTCAACGCCTGCGCAACCACGGCATATCGTGGCCGCCCTGAAACCTGTGAACGGCTCATGTTGGGTTCCTCTCAATCAGGAGCATAACCATGATATTACCCTACGGCTTTCCATATCCCACCCTCCGTAAGTGGGTGGACAATTTGTCCGGACATTTGTAACGGTAGCAAAAGAACCTGTCAACGCGACCCTCGCGCTTCTTAAGGAGATAAACATGCTACCATTGGACGGCCTTCTGGTCATCGCGCTGGAACAGGCGGTTGCCGGTCCGGTTTGTACGCTTCGGCTGGCAGATGCCGGTGCCCGCGTCATCAAAATAGAGCGGCAAGGCGGCGAAACGGCCCGCCACTATGACAGCGCCGTTCTTGGAACCAGTGCCTATTTTGCATGGCTTAACCGTGGCAAAGAAAGCCTGGAACTGAATATCAAAGAAGAAAATGACCGCGCAATGCTGGAACGAATGGTTGCCAAGGCTGATGTTTTTGTCCGAAACATCGCACCGGGCGCGGCAGACAGGCTGGGCATGGGTGCCGAGGAAATGGTCGCGAAATACCCGCGCCTGATCTGTGTTGATATCTTCGGTTACGACCAAACCAGCAGCTACGCCAAACGTCTAGCCTATGACATGCTGATTCAGGCGGAAAGCGGCATCTGCGCCGTTACCGGCACACCGGATGAACAGGTCAAAGTCGGGGTCTCGATGGCGGATATAACCACCGGTGCCACCGCCCACACAGCCATTCTCGAAGCCCTGATAGAGCGGGGGATTACCGGCAAAGGCAAGGCGATCAAGATATCCATGTTCGATTCAATGGCGGACATGATGTGCGTGCCGTTACTGCATTATAACTACATGGATCGCGAAACGCCACGTATGGGCCTCGCCCACTCGATCATCGCGCCCTATGGTAAGGTCAGTTGCCGCGATGGCGAGGTTGTCATTGTCTGCCAGCAACATTCTGAATGGGTACGTTTCTGCGA
>DFBP01000276.1:4074-4403 GCA_002366685.1 Rhodobacterales bacterium UBA3077
TATTGGACCGCCCCGATCTGATCGAAGACCCCCGCTTTGCGAGCAATGCCGACCGCGTGGCCAATACCGAAGCGCTCTACGCGATCATCTCGAACCGCTGCCAAGGCATGACCCGCGCCGGGCTGATTGACTTGCTGGAGGAAAACAAACTTCCGTGGGCCAACGTTTCCTCTGTGCCGGACCTCGCAGATCACCCCGCCCTGCGCCAGATAGAGATCGACACCCCCGGTGGCAAAGCCATGGTTACCGCCTCGCCGCTGCGCGATGATATCAAGCAAGGGCCAGTGCCGGATGTGGGTGAACACAACAAGCAATTGCGTGCCGAATTC
>DFBP01000093.1:0-3128 GCA_002366685.1 Rhodobacterales bacterium UBA3077
CCAGTCGCTCCCGCATCCGAGCCAGTACCGGCGGAAACGCCCAAGAAGCGCGCGCGGATAACAGCGCCCGCGCCAAAGCCCGAATAGCTTCATTAATTGGGGAATACTCTGGGGGGCAGACAGCCCCCCAAGAGCCCTAGTCGGTTAAGCGACCATCCGGTTAATTAGCACAGTGCAAACCGGCTTTTTGCCGATCGCTTTTTTGCATACCCTATTGCAGGCCTGAGTTATCACCAACTCAACCGCTTCGTCACTCGCCAGCGCACCACGCTTGGCTTTCTCAAGGTCCCGGTTCATTGCGTCCTCCAGCATGGCATCCAACTGGCCGTGCTTTGGGTCCGGCAATCCGTGGCCTTCAGCCCAAACCCCGTCACTCAAGCCGTTGGCCTCGTCGATCATGACTGAAACAACCACATGCCCGCGCATGGCAAATTGCAGCCGCTGGCGCACCACGCCATCCATCGCACCGATCAACACAGTGCCATCCAGATAAGTCCGGCCGGTTTCAACGTGCTCAACAACCTTGGCACCATTTGTGATATCGAGCATCACACCGTTAGGCGCGATCACCCCTTCGCGACCGTTAGCTTGCGCCATTTCTGCATGTTCACGCAGATGGCGGTACTCCCCGTGCATCGGGATAACCAGCGACGGGTTCAGAAGTGTTTGCAAATGGTCCAGATCAGGGCGGTTGGCGTGGCCTGATACGTGGTAGCGGTCATCTTCGGCCACCACATTCACGCCCTTTTCGGCCAGCAAGTTGTGAATACGGCCCACGCCGATTTCGTTTCCGGGAATGGTTTTGCTCGAAAACAGGAAGGTGTCTCCGGCTTTCAGTTCCATCCCGCGGTATTTGCCCACAGCCAGCTGCGCGCTCGCCGCCCGCCGCTCCCCTTGGGAGCCAGTGGCCAGCACCATTAACTTTTCGCGCGGGATGCTCTTCATATCTTCTAGCGCCAGAACTGGCGGAAAATCGGTCAGCACGCCGGTACTCATCGCGGTTTGGGTCATCACATTCATCGCGCGCCCGACCATCACCACTTGCCGTCCGGCACCTACGGCCGCCTGCGCGAGGGTTTTTAGCCGCGCCACGTTGCTGGCAAAGGTGGTGGCCACCACCATGCCGGTGGCATGACTCATCATCTCGGTAATTGCGCTCGGCAGGCTCGCTTCTGAGCGTCCGGCACTGTGGTTAAACACGTTGGTGCTGTCACACACAAATGCCTTGATCCCCGGTTTGGCGATCTCTTTCATCAATTCGGGGTCAAAAGCCTCACCCACAATCGGGTCCGGATCGATTTTGAAATCACCGGAGTGGAATATCCGCCCCACAGGGGTATCGATCACCAATGCCGAGGCTTCGGGGATCGAGTGCGAGATCGGCGCAAAGCCAACCGTAAAGGGCCCCGCTTCAACAGTTTCGGGCCACATGCCCACTTCGTTAACCGCTTCCGTATCCTGCCCCTGCCGCTCCATCTTGTTGCGCGCAATCGCACTGGTAAAGGCGCGGCAATAGATCGGCGCTTGTAACTGCGGGTAAAGCAGGCCGATAGCGCCAATATGGTCCTCATGGGCGTGGGTGATAAATATCCCCTCCAGCCGGTCGGCGCGTGCCACAATGTAGCTCGGGTCGGCCATAATCAGGTCCACCCCAGGGGTGCTTTCCATATCGGGGAAGGTCACACCCACATCTACCAGTATAAAACGTTCATCGTCTTTCGGTCCGTATCCATACAGATACATATTCATGCCAATTTCACCGGCCCCGCCAAGCGGGAGGTAAATCAGTCTATCTTTTTTAGCCATTTATTTTCTTTCTATTCAGGCTCGCAATCAGCACCAGACCATGCACGGTCAAATCCGTATCCAAATAGTCAAAAACGTCGGTGCCTTGCGCAAATAATGTCGAGAGGCCGCCGGTGCCGATGATCTTCATCTTCTGGCCGCGCTCCTCTTGAATACGTTTACATATGCCTTCCACCAGCCCAATGTAACCCCAAAATATACCGGACTGCATGCAACCAACGGTATTCGTGCCCACAACCGTCTCGGGCTGGCTCACATCTACATGGGGCAATGCCGCGGCGGCGTGGTGAAAAGCTTCCATCGAAACATTCACGCCGGGCGAGATAACCCCGCCCACATAAGCGCCATCATGGTCCGCTACGTCAAAGGTGGTGGCAGTGCCAAAGTCGACGATAATCAGGTTACCGCCGTAGCGGTCAAAACCCGCCACACAATTGACCAATCTATCCGGCCCGATGCCCACATTCGGGTCAACCCGTGGCGCGGGGCCTATATCCACCTCGGGCTTGCCAACCACCAACGGGCGGCACCCAAAATACCGGTCAGCCAGCACCCGCAGGTTATAAACCACGCGTGGCACGGTGGAGGAAATGATCACTTCGTTGATCTTCCCTTCAATCCCTTCATGGTTCATCAAGTGCCGGAGCCAGACAAAATACTCGTCCGCCGTGCGCTTGTGGTCCGAACTGCAGCGAAACTCGCCAACAATGCGCGTTCCATCATGCACCGCAAAAACCGCATTGGTATTGCCAACGTCAATCGCGAGAAGCATAGGCTTTCCTTTCAGAAAAACACCTCGGCGGCGGGCAGGGTTATGCGGCCCTTGGCTGTCCGCAGCACCAGCGCACCGGTTTCATCAATGGTTTCAAATGTGCCGGATTCCGTCCGGCCTGGCAAGCGGGCATGGATGACCTCACCCAAACGTGCCGCATGAGAGAGCCACGTCTCGCGGATCGGTGCGAAGCCGTAGTTGCACATTTGTTTCTCGAAACGCTGGAAAGCACTGGCGAGCAAAGTAAGAAAAGCCTCTGGATCTGGTGGACTGTGCAGCACCTCACCAAGGTGGATCGGTGCCGTGGCATCCTCCGGCAAGCTGGCCGGATGCGGTGAAGCTGCCAAGTTCACACCGATACCAACCACAATTGTACCAGGGGTAGAGGTTAGCAGGATACCCGCCAGCTTTCGCCCGTGAACCAAAACATCATTTGGCCATTTTAGCGAGATGTCGGAAACACCAAGCTCGCTGAGCACGTCAAACAATGCCAGCGCGGCTATGAAAGACCGCTGCGCAAGAGCCGGTAGCGGCTCATCAGAATGCATCA
>DFBP01000093.1:3147-5717 GCA_002366685.1 Rhodobacterales bacterium UBA3077
ACGCCTGCCGGTTGCGCATGGGTCAATATCCACATGTCGCCTTGTCCTGCACGGCGCAAAGCTTCGGCGTTGGTGCTATCGACGCTGTCTAGCACCACCCGCCCAAGGGCTGGGGGCCAGTCAGCCACTAGCCCAGCAGCGCCGCTGCGGCATTGGCGGCAAAGCCTTCAACGCCAAACATATTGATGATCCCGAAAACCATAGCGGCTGCCGAGGCCGCAAGAAGCCCCATATGTAATGCTGGCATTTTCCCGTCCAGCGCTTCAACCGGCTCGCCGAAATACATCAGATAAATAATACGCAGGTAGTAATAAGCCGAAATGACAGAAGCGATAACCGCTGCAATTGCCAGCCATGCAAGACCGGCATCAAATGCCGCTTGCAGCACGTAGAGCTTGGCAAAAAATCCAACCAGCGGCGGAATACCCGCAAGGCTGAACATCAAGACAAGCAAGGCCAGCGCCCGCCCGGGAGCAACCTTGCTATAAAGGCTGAGCGCCGAAATATCGGTCACAGCGCGCCCGTCTTTCTCCATATTCAGGATAAAAGCAAATACCCCGATATTCGTAGCCACATAAACCACCATATAGATTAGCATATTGGTCACACCTGCCTCGGTGCCAGCCGCCAGACCCATAATCGCAAAGCCCATATGACCAATTGAGGAATAAGCCATCAGGCGTTTGATATTGGTTTGTCCGATCGCGGCAATCGAGCCGACAAACATAGACAAGAGCGCCAGCAACGCCAGAATTTGCTGCCAGTCGGACACCACGCCGCCAAAGGCATCAAACAAAACACGTGTGATCATTGCGGCTGCCGCCACTTTGGGCGCTGTCGCAAAAAGGGCAGTTACCGGTGTGGGCGAGCCTTCGTAAACATCGGGTGTCCACATATGGAAGGGCGCTGCCGAAACCTTGAAGGACATGCCCGTTACCACAAAAACCAAGCCAATCAGCGCGCCAATCGGCAGGCCCTCAGCCTCGATAACTTCGGTAATGGCAGCAAATCCTGTTGCCCCCGTGTAGCCGTAAACCAGTGACATGCCGTAAAGCAGCAGCCCGCTCGATAGGGCGCCAAGCACAAAGTACTTAAGCCCTGCTTCGGAAGAACGCAGTGAATTCCGGTTGAAGGCAGCGATCACATAGAGCGATAGTGATTGCAGTTCCAGCCCCATATAAAGTGACATCATATCACCGGCAGAAACCATCATCATCATGCCAACCATTGCCAGCGCGACAAGCACGGGAAACTCGAATTTCAGAAGCTTGGCACGGGTCAAATACTCCCGCGAGAGCAACATAACAGCGGCCCCTGACCACAGCATAGTGATCTTGGCAAAGCGTGCAAATGCATCGTTGATAAACATACCGTTGAACGCTTCATGCGAACCAAAATCAGCCACCGCGATCCACGCACCGACGCCGATAAACAGTAGGGAAACCAGCCAGAGCGCCTGCGCCCCGACCTCGCGTTTGCTATAAACGCCCCACATCAGAATCGCCATCGCAAAGCCGGCGATCACCAACTCGGGCAGGATTACATTAATATCGTTGCTCAACATATTCTCACCTGCCTAATGGGTGGCAACAACGGGCGCAGCATCAGCCAGCCCCGCAGTTGCTGTATTGAAGTTTTCGATAAGCGCATCCACGCTTGGCCCGATGATATCAAGCACAAAGCCGGGGGCAATGCCGAGCCAAAGTGTGGCAATGATCAGCGGCGCAAACAGAAGCTTTTCGCGGGTGGATACATCCTTGATCTGCTGCAAGCTTTGTTTGATCAGGTCACCAAATACCACGCGGCGGTAGAGCCACAGCGCATATGCGGCCGAAAGGATAATCCCCGTAGTGGCCCCGGCTGCAACCCAAGTGTTAGCCTGAAAAGCGCCAACCAGCACCAAAAATTCACCAATGAAGCCCGAGGTCCCCGGCAAGCCGACGTTACCCATAGTGAACAGCATGAACACCAGCGCATAAACCGGCATCCGCACGGCCAAGCCGCCATAAGCGTCTATTTCGCGGGTATGCATCCGGTCATAAATCACGCCAACAGCAAAGAAGAGCGCGGCGGAAATAAAGCCGTGGCTGATCATCTGGAAAATCGCACCATCCAAGCCTTGCTTGTTAAAAGTGAAAATCCCGAGGGTTACAAAACCCATATGGGCAACCGATGAATAAGCCACCAGCTTTTTCATATCTTCCTGCACCAGCGCCACCAGCGAGGTGTAGATGATCGCAATCACCGAAAGCGCAAACACAAAATCCTGCATGTGGATGCTGGCCACCGGAAACATTGGCAAGCTGAAACGAAGGAAGCCGTAGCCACCCATTTTCAGCAAGATCGCCGCCAGAACCATCGAACCAGCCGTCGGTGCCTGAACGTGCGCATCTGGCAGCCACGTGTGCACCGGCCACATTGGCATTTTCACAGCGAAGCTTGCGAAAAACGCCAACCACATCAAGGTTTGCGCTCCGCCGACAATCTGCATCCCGAGGATCGATAAGCTATCCGAGCTAAAGGTGTGATTCATCAGAGTCGGGATGTCGGTTGTACCTGCATCATACCAC
>DFBP01000306.1:0-1215 GCA_002366685.1 Rhodobacterales bacterium UBA3077
CAGCTCGCGGCTGGCTTGGGCGGGCCGCCCACAACTTCGACCAGACACATGCGGCAGTTACCAGCAATGGAAAGGCGCTCATGGTAGCAAAAACGCGGAATCTCGATTCCGGCTACCTCGGCTGCCTGTAGGATGGTCATTGCGCCATCTACTTCGACTTCATTGCCATCAATGACGATTTTTTTGAGGTCAGACATGGCTTACTCCGCCGCAATCGAGCTTACGCGGCCCGTTTTCTGATATTTAATTCGATCTTCGATTTCATTCCTGAAATGCCGCACCAGCCCTTGGATCGGCCATGCCGCCGCATCGCCCAGCGCACAGATCGTGTGGCCTTCCACCTGTTTGGTTACATCCAGCAGCATGTCGATTTCTTCGACCTCCGCCTCTCCGGTTACCAAGCGGTCCATCACCCGCATCATCCAGCCGGTGCCTTCGCGGCACGGGGTGCATTGCCCGCAGCTTTCATGCTTATAAAACTTGCTCAACCGCCAAATGGCTTTGATCACGTCGGTTGACTGGTCCATCACGATCACCGCTGCGGTACCAAGGCCCGAGCGCTGCTCGCGCAGCCAGTCAAAATCCATGATCGCTTCATCGCAGATATCCGCCGGAAGCAGCGGCACCGAGGAGCCGCCAGGGATCACCGCTTTCAGGTTTTTCCAACCGCCACGCACACCCCCGCAATGCTTGTCTAACAACTCGCGCAGAGGGATAGACATTTCTTCCTCCACAACACAAGGCGCAACCACATGGCCGGATATGCCAAACAGCTTGGTACCCGCATTATTGGGGCGGCCCATACCGGCAAACCAATCGGCCCCACGACGCAAAATTGTTGGCACAACCGCAATCGATTCAACGTTATTCACCGTGGTCGGCGCGCCATAAAGCCCAACTCCCGCAGGGAATGGCGGCTTCATGCGCGGCATACCTTTGCGGCCCTCAAGGCTCTCCAGCAGCGCGGTTTCTTCACCGCAAATATAAGCGCCTGCGCCATGCACGAGATACAGGTCAAAATCCCAGCCTGAATTGGCTGCATTCCGGCCCAACAGCCCATCTGCATATGCCTCGTCAATCGCGACCTGAAGCGCCTCGCGCTCGCGGATAAACTCACCGCGAATATAGATATAGCCCGCATGTGCGCCCATGCCGAAACCGGCAATCAGGCAGCCCTCAACCAGCGTGTGCGGATCATGGCGCATGATCTCGCGG
>DFBP01000306.1:1292-5733 GCA_002366685.1 Rhodobacterales bacterium UBA3077
GCCAGTCGGAAAACCAGCCCCGCCGCGCCCGCGAAGGCCCGAGGCTTTAACCTGCTCGACAATCCAGTCGCGACCGTTTTTGATATAATCACCGGTGCCATCCCACGCGCCACGAGACTTTGCGCCCTTAAGCGAGCGGTCTTCCATGCCGTATAGATTTGTGAAAATCCGGTCTTTATCCTTGAGCATGCTACTCTCCGTCTTGCTGGCGCGAACGCCAGACCCTGAATAATACGATCATCGCAAAGGCAAAGCCTGCCAAGGCGATGAAATCTATCAAAAAAGCAAAGCGAACTGGCAGGCCCAAAAGCTTGCCAAGCCACGAGCCGCCCATAAACACAACCACCGATGCGAGCATCACATAAGATGCCAGCCTCGTCTGTTTGCGTTGGTTTTCGTCGCGGCTCATGCGCTTTCCTTTTTGTCAGCAGGGCTGCCCCTGCCGGTTAATTTTTGGCCAATTCTTTGGCTTGATCGACCCAGCTATCCCGGCTAACCCGGCCTTTGAAGCTCACCAAATGCTGGTCAGCCCATGCGACTTCTTCGGCACTCCAGCCAGCGATTTGATCGAAGTGATAAACGCCAGCGTTGTTTAATTCTTTTTCCAGTTTCGGCCCGACACCTTTGATCTTTTTAAGATCATCGGCTTGCCCGCCACGGGCTTCGGTCAATAGTTCTGGCTTGGCTTCGCCTTCACCAACGTCTTCATCATGTTCAACATGTGCAGGCGCCGCCTCCGGCTCGGGCTCCAGCTCTGGTTCAGGAGTTGGCTCATCGTCCAGACCTTCAATTTCTGGAGGATGCGGCATCCCCATTTCAGCGCGTGCCATCGCAACGGCGCTTTCTGTTACTTGGTTGCGACCTACCGTGCGGGTTTTGCACATGAAATAGGCGATAATAAATCCAATAACAAAAAGAACCACAGTCAGAATAATGGCCGGCCACGCGTCAAGAAAAAATAGCGAAAATCCACCAACGATCACCGCCACAATCAGCGCCCATAAACTTCCTGTCAGCAGGCATTCATTATCTGTTGAATAGTGTTTTTTCATATTCTTTCTCCTCGGTTGAAGCTCGTTCCTCTACTAAGTTGCCAGCTCTTTGGCTTGGCTGACCCAATTGTCGCGGCTCACCCGCCCTTTGAAACTGACCAGATGCTCATCTGCCCATGCAACTTCTTTTTCGGACCACGCCGCGATCTGGTCAAAGTGATAAACACCGGCATTATTCAATTCTTTTTCCAATTTCGGACCAACACCTTTGATCTTTTTAAGATCATCCGGCTTGCCCTCGCGCGCCTCGGTTAACAAAGCGGGTTTATCCTGATCCGTAGCGGCAGAAGGCTCAACGGCCTCCGGCTTTGGCTTATTCACGGCTGGTTTGATAATCCGTTTTGGTTTGACGGGTTTGGGAAGCGGTTTGTCTTCCATTTTGGCCACCGGAAAAGGTGCTTCCCACAGGGGCACTTCGTTTCCGTCAATACGTTTAACCGTATCACCGATCGAGGTTGCCAGTGCCACAGAACCGTTGTTCGCTTCACCCGCTTTATCTTTCAAACTCGTGGCTCCGCCAAGCGGCTCCGCGGCAAAACGGCCATTTTGCGGGCCTGGCTTTGGTACATCGCCTTGGCGGAAAACCTCAAGCAATTCGCGAAATCCCTCGGCGGTGAGGTCCTCGTAATAATCTTTGCCGATTTGCGCCATTGGCGCATTGGTGCAAGCACCGAGGCATTCCACTTCTTCCCAGCTCAGCTTCCCGTCAGCGCTCGTGTCAAACGGCTTTTCGTTGATCACTTCTTTACAGACCGCAATCAGATCTTCCGACCCACACAGCATGCACGAAGTTGTCCCGCAAATCTGGATATGCGCCACCTCGCCAACTGGGCGAAGCTGGAACATAAAGTAGAAAGTCGCCACTTCCAGCACACGGATATAGGCCATGTCCAGGATGTCGGCCACTTTTTCAAGCGCGGCTTTGCTCAGCCAGCCCTCTTGCTCCTGTGCCCGCCACAAAAGCGGAATCACGGCTGAAGCCTGTCGTCCGTCGGGGTATTTTTTGATCTGTTCGAGCGCCCATGCGAGGTTCGCATCGGTGAAAGAAAAACTGTCAGGCTGTTCTGGGTGAAGACGGCGTAGCATTACCGGCAATTCTCCGCACTAAGGGTTACAACATCTCGGGTGGCCGGCAGGGTGATCACCCCTTCGGCCTCCAAATCGGAAATCATCGCAAAAGCGGCAGAGGCGTCTAGGCCATCTACCGGCAGCAGCGTGCTGAACTCAGCCGCTGTGATGCTGCAATTGTTTTGCTTGATCAGGTTAATAAACACCTCACGTGGTGTTTGGGGTTCGGCCGTGCTGGCAACACATAGCGGTGGTCCAACCAGCAGGGTTTGCCCGTTATCGGGCGTTGTTGCAGTGCCATCTGCCATCATCTGGCTCAGGAGTTGCATCGACGGGCCAAATTCAAGCCCGGCTGCGCCGATCAGCGCGGCGGCATTTCCTTGGGTTACTTCGCAATTATTGGCAGCCAGCATCGCCATCAATCCAGCGCGCGGGTCGCTTGCATCCACAACCACCGGAGCTACCGGTGTTGGGGATGGTGTTTCAGTTACGGTTGGCGTTTGGGTTACCGCCACCGGCGCTACCGGCGTTGCTGGCGTATCGCTTTGCGCACAGCGTGCACTGCTTACAACCAGTTCCGCCCCGCCACCAGATATGTTTGCTTCTCCGGATTCTATCAGAGCATCTGTGATCAAATATACCTGATCCATCCGCAGGCCCGCTGCCGGAAACAGCTCTCGTGCGGTTTCTTCTGCCAAAACACAACCATTTTGAGCCATAATCGAATAGAATATTCCCTCGGGAGAACCGTCGTTTTCCGTAACTTCAGAAACCGGTTCACTCACAGGCGAAACCGGCTCTATCGGTGTCGGGGTGACTGGCGTATTTACGACTGCCTGCCCTTGAGCCGCACCGCAAATGGAAGAGTCAGCAATAAATTCTCCTTGTGCGCCCATAGTTATTTGGCCGCTGGCAATAAACACCCCAACGCCGGAGAGCGCTTCTTGGAGGGTCAATCCCCCTTCGGTAAAGGCAGCATTGGCATTGGCGACCGGGATCGAACATCCTTCGGCATTAAATACTGCCAATAATTGAGCAGAAATATCCATCGGTGTAGGTGTAGGAACAACCTCGATTGGCTGCACTTCTACAACCACTGGTGCCGGAGAACAGTAAGCGCTGCTTACGCTCAGCAAACCTTGTCCCGCATCAAAAGTCGCCATGCCGTTCTGGATCATCGGGCCAATAATTGCGCCGACCTGATCTTTACCAATGCCCCGAGCTGTGAAAATCTCTTCACCTTCGGTTTCGGTCATCGCACAGCCATTTTCGGCCATAACTGCAATAAACTGCTGCACATCGCGCTGGCCGAGCAAATCAGCCACCGGATCATCCGATCCACAGCTTCCATCAACCAAGTTTAGCGTATTGCCATCCAGTCGCACTTCACCAGCCGCTACCAATGCCCCGACAATCGCGCGGGTTTCATCGCGCTCGAAATCAAAGCGTGGCAAGATATTGCTCGCTTGTGCCTCGGTCAACACGCAGTTGTTCCCCTCAAGTATGGAGCGGAACATTTCTATCCTGACAGGGTCAAGCGATTGCGCCATAGCCGAGCTTGTCAGCAAAGCCAACATGCTTCCCGAAACCATTGCTATCGTTTTCATCACTATCCCCTGTTCCAATATACGCGTTGAGTCAAATTCTTAGTTCAAAATTTCCTTTAATCACCTGTCAATTTCGCCGAACACCACATCCATCGAGCCGATCAGCGCAGCAATATCCGCAAGCTGATGGCCGGTGCCCATATGGTCCATCGCCGCTAAATGTGCGTAACCGGGCGCGCGAATTTTCACCTTATAGGGGCGGTTTGAGCCATCCGCGATCAGGTAAACCCCAAACTCGCCTTTCGGCGCTTCGACCGCGGCATAGGTCTCACCCGCTGGCACATGAAAACCCTCGGTATAAAGCTTGAAGTGATGGATGAGCGCCTCCATGGAGGTCTTCATATCGGCACGTTTGGGCGGCGTGAGCTTGCCCCGCGCCAGCACATCTTCACCTTTGCATTCGTTCAGCTTAACCACAGCCTGACGGACGATTTTTACGCTTTCACGCATTTCAGCCATCCGCATCAAATAGCGGTCATAGCAGTCGCCGTTGTTTCCTACCGGAATCTGAAACTCGAACTCGTCATAACACTCATAGGGCTGCGCACGGCGCAAATCCCATGCAACACCGGCAGAGCGAAGCATCACACCGGTCATCGCGTAATCGAGCGCTTCCTGCTCGGTCAATACCCCTATATCCACGTTCCGCTGCTTGAAAATCCGGTTTTCGGTCAGCAAGTTCGCCATATCATCCAGCACTGGCGGGAAGGCCAC
>DFBP01000306.1:5743-7817 GCA_002366685.1 Rhodobacterales bacterium UBA3077
CCGACGTTCATCAGGTGGTTCAAAATCCGCCCGATTTCAGAGAACATAATGCGGATCAACTGCGCACGGCGCGGCACTTCCGCCCCCGTCAGCTTTTCAATTGCCAGACAAAACGCATGTTCCTGATTCATCGGAGACACATAGTCAAGCCGGTCAAAATACGGGATGTTTTGCAGGTAGGTCCGGCTTTCCATCAGCTTTTCGGTGCCACGGTGCAGCAGGCCCACATGGGGGTCAGCCCGCTCTACGATCTCGCCGTCAAGCTCCAGCACCATGCGTAGCACACCGTGCGCGCTCGGATGCTGGGGGCCGAAATTGAGGCTGAAATTGCGAACCGTTTTCTTTTCAGGCAGGTCGTTATAGTTTCTCGTACCATCCATTATGCATTCACCATTTTTTCAGTCCACTCAGACGGCAAACCGCCCATATAGTCCTCAATGAAGCTATATTGCGGTTTCAATTTGCTTTCGAACTCCACCCGAAGAACAGACGGAAGTTCCATTTTCTTACCCTTGTGCACCACTTTATCAAACGCGGCAGATGAGGGTTTTATCTCCAAAAATTCACAAATCCGGTCTACCGCGTCTTGGGTAAACATGTGTTCGTAAAATTCGAGATGCAGGTTTTCACGCGGAATTGCCGCTTGCATCCGCTTCAACATACTCTTGTAGTCAGATGATGCGCTAAGCTTGTCATTTTGATCGTTCAGGTACTCTGCTACACATGTTTCCATAGCCGCATCGCCCTGCCGGGCGGCGGTCATCCGCATGCTGGACCACAACCGCTCAACCGGATCACGCAGGATGAAAATGAACTTCACATCCTCGCACAAGCTAGACATACGGCGCAGCATTTCGCTCGACACTTGCCCATAGGCGGGCGTTATATCCCCTACGATCTTCGCATCTTTGGTACCGTAACCAACATAGCCTAGATAGGCGGCATCATCGGCATTTTGCTCCTCAAAAAGTGCAAGCCAGGTTTCAATGTCAGAAATGAGGGTTGGAAGCCAAGTGTTGGTATCCCGATGCGGATGCTGTTCAAGCTTTTCACGAAGCCCCGCTAACCTTGTGGCTTGATATTTCTGATAGTGAGCCGTTTTGCCAAAATCCAGAGAATCAAAATAGTGGAGTTCTTTGAAGTTTCGAAAATAGCAGTCCTCATGATTGCGCAAAAACTGGTGCAACCAACTGGTGCCCGCCTTTGTGGCACCAACACAAAATATGAGGGTCTGCGCGCTCATATCAGCTTTTGCCTTCCGTCTTTTCGTCACCGGGCAGAATGTATTCCGCCCCCTCCCAAGGGGACATGAAGTCAAACTGCCTGTATTCTTGGGTGAGCGAAACGGGGCGGTAGACGCAGCGCTTTTCGACCTCGTCATAGTGCATTTCCAAGTATCCTGTGGTCGGGAAATCTTTGCGCAGCGGGTGGCCGGTAAAGCCATAATCGGTCAGCAGGCGGCGCAGGTCTGGATGGCCGGAAAAGCGGATGCCATACATGTCGAACACTTCGCGCTCAAACCAGTTGGCTGATGGGTGAATAGACGTAATCGAAGGCGCAATCTCGCCATTGGCAAGCTCGGCCTTCACGCGGATCCGCATGTTGTGGCGCATCGAGAGGAAGTGATAAACCAGTTCAAACCGCTTGCTACGCTCTGGGTAATCCACTGCGGTCACATCAATCATCTGAGTGAATCGGCACTGCATGTCACTGCGCAAAAACTCGGTGAAACCCGGAATAGCCACTGGTACTATATAGACCGTCAACTCTCCGTTAACTATTTCGGCACGGCGCACAGCCTCGGGCTGTTTCAGCTCGATAAGTCCCTTTAAGTCGTTTAATATTTCGCTCATAAAACTTACCTCGCAATCGTGCCGGTGCGGCGGATTTTACGGTGCAATTGCAAAATGCCGTAAAGCAGGGCTTCTGCCGTAGGCGGGCAGCCCGGCACATAAACATCCACTGGCACAATGCGGTCACACCCGCGCACAACCGAATAAGAATAGTGGTAATAGCCGCCGCCATTGGCGCAAGACCCCATGCTGATCACATAGCGCGGCTCGGGCATCTGGTC
>DFBP01000306.1:7946-9993 GCA_002366685.1 Rhodobacterales bacterium UBA3077
AGACCAAAGGTCATCCAGTGCAGGCTACCGGTGCGTGCCCAGTTAATCACATCTTCGGTCGAGGTCAGCAAAAAGCCTTTATCGGCCAGTTCATTGTTGATCGCCTGAACGGCCACTTCTTTATCGGCCCCTGCCGAATTGGCACCCGTGCTCACGACCATTCCAGCGCTCCCTTTTTCCACTCATAGGCAAAGCCAATTGTCAGCACCGCCAAAAACACCATCATCGACCAGAAACCAAAAATCCCGACATCCTGAAACGCCGTTGCCCACGGGAAAAGGAATGCAACCTCAAGGTCAAAGATAATGAAGAGGATTGCGACCAGATAAAACCGAACATCAAACTTCATACGGGCATCATCAAACGCGTTAAATCCACATTCATAGGCCGACAGTTTTTCGGGGTCCGGGTGGCGAACCGCCAAGATAATGGCCGATAACGTCAAGATGATCGCCAAAACGACCGCGAGGCCAAAAAATATGAGTATGGGAAGGTATTCGCGCAATAGGTCTGCCAACGGACGCTCCTAATGTTATTTTGGCCCCAACTCGGGGCATACAAGAGTCGTATCGGGTTTACCTCCGCCGTTTAGCAAGGTCAACCAAACAAGCACTCAATTGTATACATTCATCAACCGGAATTGACCCAAATCAATAAGGTAGCCAACAGCAGAAACTCTTACCCGCATTCACAATCTCCAACGCAGAGCCCAAACGAGGTCATCGCACAACCAGCGCACATGAGCGCGAATCCGCCAGCCAATGGGTTGAGTGGCGATTTCACGTATATTTTATTGGAAATGAAACATTGTTCACCCGCCCGTTATATAACGGTCTTGTTACTGGAAAGTTGGCCAGCCACCGTTTAGCCATTTGAGTGTCTCCACAGACAAAGTGAATTATTTAACCCAACAAAAGGAAATTCAAATGTCCAACAAAGTTCTTCAAGGTCTCGCCATTGCCGGTTCTGTAGCCGCTGCGCTTGCAGCCACCTCGCACACCGCGTCCGCTGCCGGCAATGTTAAATGCTTCGGCGTTTCTCTAGCGGGTGAAAACGGCTGCGCCGCTGGCCCGGGCACAACCTGCGCTGGCTCTTCCACCGTTGACTACCAAGGCAACGCCTGGACCCTTGTGCCGGAAGGCACCTGCGAAACTGTTGAACTGCCAGCTGCAGCTGACGGCACACCGCGCATGGGCTCGCTCGAAGCTCTGGCCCGTGACGTGCCTGCATAAATCGCTTAAGATGTGCCGGCACCGCCCGGCACATCCACCTTTATACCAGAGCTTCCCATGCCCCTGATCTCACATTTGCCCAAAAGCGCAGGGGTTGGCTATAAACCCCAACATCTGGCTGACATTCTGGCGACCCCCGGGGCTGTCAAATGGCTCGAAATTCACGCCGAAAACTATATGGGTGAAGGCGGCCCGCCCCTTGCACAACTCAAGCGCCTTGCTGAATCGTTCCCGATCTCCTGCCACGGTGTTGGCCTTTCAATCGGCGGGGAAACACCACTGGATAAAGAGCACCTTGCAAGGTTGAAATCCCTGATCGGCTGGCTCAAGCCGGCATCATTCTCCGAACATCTCGCATGGTCCACTCACGAAACCGGCTTTTTGAATGACCTGCTACCGGTGCCTTACACGATGGAAACAGCCAAGCGTGTTGCCGAACACATTGACGAGGTCCAGTCCGCGCTCAATGTTCAAATGCTGCTAGAAAACCCTTCAACCTACGTCGCCTTTGCCAGCTCGACGATGGACGAGATCACCTTTATCGAAGAAGTTGTCTCCCGTACCGGCTGCCGATTATTGCTCGACGTTAACAATGTTTTTGTTTCCGGTACCAATCAGGAATACTCGCCTTCAGAATACATCTCCCGTTTTCCGGTCGAACATATCGGTGAACTCCATCTAGGTGGCCACCGCGTTGATACCGACGACCACGGCGCGCCGCTTCTGATCGACTCGCATAACGACAAAGTGGTCAATCCCGTCTGGGCCTTGCTGGACGAACTCTTGAGCCGCACTGGCCCCCTGCCGACCCTCAT
>DFBP01000306.1:10051-11967 GCA_002366685.1 Rhodobacterales bacterium UBA3077
CTAGAGGCAGCGGCATGAGCCAAAAGGAATTTTCAGAAGCGCTGCTCAATGCCGAGCACCCTGTCCCCGAAGATATGGTCGACCCGAAAGGACGCCCTGCTGGCAAGCGCTTTAACGTCTATCGCAACAACGTGGTTTCATCGCTCTCCGACGCATTGGCAGAGGCCTACCCTGTGGTGCAAAAACTGGTTGGCGAGAAGTTCTTTCAAGCCATGGCCGGTGTATTTGTGCGCCAACACCCGCCGCAATCCCCGATCCTGTTTCGCTTTGCCCCCGAGTTCCCCGATTTCCTGGCAGCCTTTCCTCCGGTCGCAAAGCTCGCCTACCTGCCCGATGTCGCCCGCCTAGAGCAAGCCCGCACCCGCAGCTACCACGCCGCTGACGCCAACCCGATAGACGGTGCCGCCCTTGCCACTTTATCGCCAGAGCAAATGACATCAGCACATCTCGTCTTGCATCCCAGCCTGCAAATTATTTCGTCAGCGTTCCCCATATTGGCCATCTGGCAGAAAAACATAGACTCACCTGAAATCGATATTCCGCCAAACGGTCAGGATGTGCTCATCGCGCGGCCCCATAGCCAAATAGAGTTGCATCAGCTTCCGGCCGGGGCGGCTGTGTTTCTCGGCAGCCTTGCCTCGGGTAAATCTCTGGGTGAAACCATTGAAGCTTGCGCAAACATCCCCGGTTTTGACCTTACCGAAAACCTCGGCGGGCTTTTTGAGGCCCAACTCCTCATCAAAATAACAACAGAAGGGTAAACCCATGAAAGCAATTTTGAACCTGCACAATACGATCCTCGGAGGCATCGCTGGTAAGCTGGAGCCATGGTTCCTGCCGACACTGGCCCGCTTCACCTTTGCCGCAACCCTGTTGGTCTATTTCTGGAACTCGGCCACCCTCAAGCTAGGGGACGGCATTTTCGACATCAGCTTTAATGCCTATGCGCAAATCTTTCCGGTTACATTTGAAGCCCTCGACTATGATCCGGACCAGCTCAGCCTGCTTCACAAACTCGTTGCCTATGCCGGCACGTATGCCGAGTTTATTCTGCCCGCCCTGCTCCTGATTGGCCTGTTCACCCGCCTTGCCGCGCTTGGCATGGTCGGCTTTGTCGCTGTGCAAACCTTTGTGGATATTACCGGCCATCACGCCGATGAAACGACAATCGGCGCATGGTTCGAGCGCATCCCTGATAGCTTGATCATGGATCAGCGCCTGTTCTGGTTCGCAATCCTTATGGTGCTCTTTTCCCGTGGCGGCGGCCCGCTCTCGGTCGATAGACTGATCGGCTTGAAGTAACACCGGCCCTGCCGCAGGCAGGACCCGCGCCAACGAGGGGGCTGATCGAGCTTTAGTTCGATTATGTCCCCGAGGCGGCGCGCCACGGTTGCGGCAACCTAAACCGCCAGCTTCATGTCATTTTCCACCCCGTAAGCCAGGCGCACATATCCGGCCAAACGCTCTGCCATTTCTCGCCGTGCGCCCTGTGCCAGATACATATTAATGTTAAAATCTGGCAGTTCAGGTAGCGCCCCATTATGGGAGATCTCTTCCATGTGGGGGGAAGTTGTCCCCGCCAAGCCCGCATGAATCGCCAAATCCGCTGATACACTGGCTTCAATTGTGCGGGTCGAGTCTGATGTCACTACCACATCCCAGTCAATCCCTGCATCCGAAAGTGCTTTTTGCGCTGTAGGCCGGAAGATACAAGCTGATTCAAATGCCAGTTTTAGCGGGCGCTCTTCCCAAGCCTGCCCACCCTCTCCGCCAACCCAGATCAATGGCGCTTTCAGCAGGGTTTCACCCCCGGCATCAATGCCATGCTCTGTGGTCAAAATCATATCCACCTTTCCGGCAGCCAAAAGCTCTTTCAGATGCCCTGTATAAGATGAGATCAGTTGGATCTTAACCCG
>DFBP01000293.1:0-1036 GCA_002366685.1 Rhodobacterales bacterium UBA3077
TTCTGGAGCCGGAAAAGCTGCGCATTTCCACGCCCAAAACCCCGCCTATGCTCACGACTGACTAGTGAAAAGGGTCGCGTCAAACGGCCCTTTTTTATATCCGGCAGCCGAACCACTCCGCACAGTGAAACTCGAATACATGGACTATCAATACAGTTTACAAGATATGATCGGTTTGCTCGGGTATAAGGATGTAACCCCGGCCGATTTGCACCTCCGCCTCCAAGCCAGAGATTTCGAAGTTCCGGAAGGTCGCGACTGGCGGATCATCAATGGAATCTGTACCGGCGTAATCGACAACGAATGGGAAGACATAACACCTGAACATCAAATCAAGCGCTTGTTTGATGTCTTGGATATCTGGCCAACCTATTCCGCAGCAACCAATATCCACGAGCTCTATGTCGTGACCGTCCAGCATGACACATCGCTCTCCGGCTGGCTTTGGGCGAGACTGTTAACGTATCTCACACCCGAAGACTCCCCTCAACGAAAGGCCATCGAATACGTTCTGTGGGTCGATTTCCTTGAGGATTTGCCTAGCAATGAAAAGGCATGGTTTGGTTTGTTAGACGCAAATCCGAACAAGTATGCGCTGGAGCGGCTACTGACACTGTCCGGTCCGGTGCCTTACCACATGAAAAAACCGCTCTATGAACGGCTTTTTCAACAACCCGAAAACCACGGAATACTGGCCGAAGCCATCGCGCATAGTGTACAAGATTATTTCGGGAGCATCGACAGAAAAGACGCACGGCGCTACGTGTCTGAGTTGCAGTTGCCGGCCTCCAACAAATTCATAAAATTTTTACGTACAGCCCTATGAGTCAAAACCAGATTTTAAACTTCGCCCTCGGCCTCGCCAAACAGAATAGGCAACAAGCTATAGCTTCGGCGCGGCTTTCTTACGCGTGAGCGCTGCGCCGAACCAGATCATTCCCAGCCCGATAGCGGCTGTAATCCCCATCACTTCAAGCGGTAAAACCACCTCCGACCGGTAGATCACATCGCGAAAAGCGCGCCCCACGACCTCAAA
>DFBP01000293.1:1065-5161 GCA_002366685.1 Rhodobacterales bacterium UBA3077
CCGCTTAAGGCCGTTTGATAAAACGCGGTCGGAAACACGATGATCAAGGCTGAATATCCAAATGTGGAAAATAGCCCGTTCATCATCCAGCCAATCACAAGTTGCAGACTCCAGAACGTGACAAGCACCGGCAGAAACAACGTCCAGTCTCGGGTAACTAAAGAGACCACAAGCGAAGTGGCCAGAGCGGCAACACCAGCAGATACAATCGGAACCCAGGTTCGAAACGCCCCCCGGACAACAGGCGTGCCAGCTGCCCGGCTCGCAATAAAGAGCATCAGCGCGCCAACAAGCGCCCCGAGCCATGTTGTATAAACCAGCGTAAACGGTGCCACGAGGCTTGCGGCTGATTTGGCAGGATGCAGGGTTTCAATGTTTAGTGACACCGGCAGGTTTCCGTCCGGAATCTGCCCCGCTTTCAGAGCTTCGCGAAAGGTCGCAATACCCGCTGAAAAGGCGGCCTGCAAAAGCTGGGGCGCCTGCATCCCGATCTGGGATTCAATCATGCTCAAGTGCTGGCTGTTCAGGAACGTCAGTTCTATTGGCTCCTCGCCCGCCACCTGTTTGGAGAAATCCTGCGGGAAGGCCAGCACCATGGTGATGGACCCGCTATCGAGCGCAGCACGTGCCGCCTCGACGTTTTCAAAATCAGCCACCCTAAAGGGCATTGCCTCGGTCAATTTCCCCAGCATAATGTTGGAAACCTTGAGCGGCGGGAAGGTCAGGCCTTCGTCAAGGTTAACCACCCCAAGCGTAACATTTTTGGAAATGCGCGCCTGATCAGGGGGGGCGGTCAGCGTAAATATGGAAAAAATCAGGGCGATCACGGTTGGCACCATCAATGCAGCCCGAAAAAGGCCATGGCTCGTTATGGAACGTCCGTTTTTCATGGTTTTCCCCTATTCCAATTATCGTTCTGTCAGTTTCAACTCGATCCTGCGGTTCGCAGCCAGCGCCTCGGGGCTATCCCCTTGGGCAATGGGCTGGAACTCGCCAAAACCGGTGGCGGCCAGATTAACCGGTCGCAGGCCTTCCGAATCTATCAGGTACCTTACCACAGAAAGCGCGCGCGCCTGGCTGAGCTCCCAGTTATCGGCAAACTGGCTTCCGGAACCAAGCCCTGTGTTGTCTGTGTGGCCATCCACCCGCAATATCCATTTGATCTCGGGCGGGATTTCATCTGCCACGTCTCGCAACACCCGCGCAACCGTTGCCATCTGTCTTTTGCCTTCAAAACCAAGGTCAGCCGAGCCGGGGTCAAACAGGATTTCGGACGAAAACACAAACCGGTCCCCTACGATCTGGAGCTCCTCGCGCCCGCCAAGCACTTCGCGCATGCGGCCGAAAAACTCGGAACGGAAGCCGCGCAGATCATTCGCCTCGGCCTCCAGACGCGCGGCTTCCGCTGCCAAAAGTTCGCGTTCTCGGCCTTCGGCATCAGCGCGGGCCTGCTCGGCATTTGCGCGCGAACGTTCCTCCGCGGCTACCCGTGCCAGTGCAGTGTTGAGCTCGGACCCAAGGCTTTCGATGCGGATTTGCGCCTCGGCATCCGCCATGGACGACGCATCGAGCAAGCCTTGCAGCTGGTTCAACTCGGTCCGCAAAGCTGCGGTTTGCTGGTTGAGTAGCGCGATCTGGCGTTGAGCTTCAGCGGACTGGTCTTTCTCAAGCGCCAGCAGCCGCTCGGCCTCGGCAATCGCCACTTGCTGGCTGGCGATCAAATCCACATTGTCGGCGTCCGAGCCCTCCAGTTCCCGCTGCGCGGCGCGCATAGCGGCAAGTTGAGTGAGCGTATCTTCGGCGCGCTGCCGTTCGGCTTCAAGCGCGAGGGTCATGGCTGTGAGCTCGGCATCAGCACTGGCGAGGCGCGTGCGCAAAGCCTCGGCGGCGGCGGCTTCGGCCAGTTGGCCCCGTTCCGCATCCGTCAAGGCCGAAGCCCGCTCCGCCAACGCAAGCTCAGCGGCTGCTATCGCGTTTTCACGATCTGCCAACAGCGCTTCCAAGCGGGCTTTTTCTTCGGCAGTTTGTGCCGCCGTCGCATCCGCAACTTGTGCCTGTTCTTCCGCTTCCGCTAGTTGCTGAAGCACAGCAATGCGTGCCATCTGCTCGCTGTTAAGTTCCTCATCCAGCACGCGCCGCGCTTCTGTCAAAGCTGCAATCTGGTTTCTAAGGTCTGCGGCAAGTGCCAGCTGCACCTCTCGGTTGTCACTGAGCGCCAGCTCTGTGGTTTCCAGCTCGGACTGTGTTTCTGCGAGCAATCGTTGCGCAGCATCACGCTCTTGCCTCAAACGGATGATTTCAGCGGCGCTGTCAGAGGCCGCGCTTTGTGCCTCTCGCTTGGCAGCTTCTGCCAAAAACAGCGCTTGCGTTGCGCTCGCAATTTGGCTTTGCATTTGCGATACCTCGTCAGCACGCTCGTTTTGTCCGGTTTCAAGGTCGGCGATCATGGCGCGCAGGGCCTCCGTACGCGCCGCAGCCAGCCGCGCTTCTTCTTCCTGAGCACTTATCTCGCTTCGGGCGCTGGCCAGTGCCAGCTGCGCAGCGGCTTTGGCATCCATCTCGGCCAGCGCAGTGGCCTGTGCGTCGGCGACCACATCGCCCAACTCGCGGTTTTGCGAAATCAGGGTGGCAATTTGGGTTTCAAATTCGGTGATCTGTAGCGCGGATTGTGCCGCCTCCGCTTCAAGCGCGGAGCGTTCGCTGGTCAGACTCGCGATCAAGGCGCTTTGCGCGTTTGTCTGGCTCTGCGCGTCTTCCAGTGCGCTCGACAGCTCACCCAATTCCTGCCCCAGTCGGCGAGAGGTGTTTTGCTCCAGCCCCAGGGCATCCGCCAGTCCGGCGACTTGTTCAGCCAGATCGGTCAGTTCGTCATCTTGCGTTGAAATGGTCTCGCTCAGCACAAACTGGACAATCATAAAAATGCTGATCACAAAAAACAGAACCAGCAGAAGCGCGGTCATCGCGTCCACAAAACCGGGCCAGATATTGGGGGTATCGTTCGCGTTACCGCGCCTACCGAGCGCCATTTAGCTGCTCCGCGCGTTGGCGAGGGCCAGAATGCTTTGCGCCAAGGTTGCCAGATCCGCGCGCAAAGCGCCGATGCTTTCCTGCCTGCCCGCCGACATTTCCTCCAGCACGCGCAAAAGCTGCACATCAATGTTGCGCAGACGCGAGCGCGCTTCGCTATCCAGCAGCCCCGACGACTCTTCGCGTTCGCGCAAAATGCGGGTCATTTCAGATTGGCTGCTCGCGATCCGCTCAAGGACTTCTTCGTCAAAGCTGCTGCCCTGCCCGCCCGAACCAGATATGTTTTCAGTGAGCGCACTCACAGCCATCGCCAGTTGCGAAAGACTGGTGTCGGTTTTCTGTCGTGATTCCTCGCCTCGTAAGGTCACATCTTTCAGCGTTTCGATCTGGAGCGCCGTTTGCTCCATAAAGCCGTAGAGCGCTGAAAGGTCATTGCCTCCGGTGGGGCCACCGTCGCCGTCACCGACAAGGCTCAGCGTTGTGATGGAGGACAGCCACTCCTCCAGCTCCATATAAAACCGGTTCTGCCCGTGGCTGGCAAACAGCTCCAGCAACCCAACGGCCAGCGAGCCCGCAAGCCCGAGCAGCGAGGAGGCAAACGCCGTGCCCATGCCGCCAAGCTGGTTTTCCAAACCGTTCATCAGCCCTTTGAAAGTATCCGCCGCCGTCTGGCCCTCTTGCGGGGCCAGGTTGCGGATGGTGTCCACTACGGCTGGCACTGTAGTGGCCAAGCCATAAAACGTACCAAGGAGGCCGAGGAAGATCAGAAGGCTGGCGATGTAGCGGGTGATATCTCGCAGCTCGTCCAGACGCGTACCCACGGAATCAAGGATGGATTTGGATGAGGTCGACGTTAAAGACTTTCGGGCGCGGCTNNTCGCGCAACAGGGCTTCCAAAGTGGCCAAAAGGCGCGGCGAGCGCACAAATTCATGCCCCGGCCTATCCAGCACAAAACCTTTGATCCAGCGCACCGAGATCATCAAAGTGACTATTTGCCAAAAACAGGCCAGAACCCCGATGACAAATACAGCAATAATCACGCCGTTCAGGTAAGGCGATACGATAAAA
>DFBP01000182.1:0-233 GCA_002366685.1 Rhodobacterales bacterium UBA3077
ATTCAGGAAATGTATGACACCGCAAGCGCGGGCAACTATGAATACGGCCGCAAATTTTGGCGCGAAGAATATCGGATGAACGCCAAGCTTTATAACTTCCCCAAACCCTATGTCGCCTTTATGCAGGGCTTTACCATGGGCGGCGGGGTTGGCATTTCCTGCCACGGCTCCCACCGGATTGTGTGCGAAAACTCCCAAATTGCCATGCCCGAATGTGGCATTGGTTTGGTGCC
>DFBP01000182.1:386-2314 GCA_002366685.1 Rhodobacterales bacterium UBA3077
CGCGCCGCCCTGCCCGCTCCAGAGGCATCCTTAAAAGCCGATCAATCGGATATTGATGCCAGTTTTACAGGCGCTACGGTGGCTGATATTCTACGCGGGTTAGATGGCTCGGACTGGGCGAAAGCGACTGAAAAATCACTGCGCCGCAACTGCCCGCTCTCGGTCGAGTGCACTTTGCAACTGGTGCGGCGCGTCCGCGGGTTTGACAAGATCGAACCTGCGCTCGAAATGGAATACCGCTTCACCTCCCGCTCTGCCTCCATGGGCGATTTTGTGGAAGGCATCCGCGCCGCAATTATCGATAAAGACCGGAACCCGCAATGGAATCCGGCAACAATTGAAGACGTAACCCCCCTAAATATAAGCCAAATGCTGATGCCGCTCGGAAAAGAAGCATTAAAACTATAAGGAAAGACCCATGAAAATCGGATTTATCGGACTCGGCAATATGGGCGGACATATGGCCCGCAATCTTGCAACGGCTGGCCATGATGTGGCTGGTTTTGATGTCACGGGTGTTCAAATTGAAGGCGTGACCCAAGCCGCGAGCAGCGCAGAGGCAGCCACGGGTGCTGATGTGGTTATAACCATGCTCCCGAACGGGCAGATTTTGCGTTCGGTCGCCGCCGAGATCATCCCCTCAATGCAAAAGGGAGCTTGCTTCATTGATTGCTCAACAGTCGATGTGGAAAGTGCGCGCGCTGTGGCTGATGACTGCGCGGCGAATGAACTTCTTGCCGTAGATGCACCGGTTTCCGGCGGTATCGGCGGGGCAGATGCGGGCACGCTCACCTTTATGGCCGGTGGCTCTAATGCGGCATTTGCTGTCGCCAACCCCTTGTTCGACATTATGGGGCAAAAGGCGGTGCATTGCGGTGAGTCCGGCGCTGGCCAAGCAGCCAAAATCTGTAACAACATGATTTTGGGGGCGACTATGATTGTGACCTGTGAGGCCTTTGCGCTAGCAGATAAACTTGGCCTCGACCGGCAAAAAATGTTTGATGTAGTGAGCACGTCTTCGGGCTATTCATGGAGCATGAACGCCTATTGCCCGGCTCCAGGTGTGGGCCCGGTAAGCCCGGCTGATAACGACTACCAACCTGGGTTCGCTGCGGAACTGATGCTCAAAGATCTGCGCCTATCCCAGCAAGCTGCAAATGCGGTGGGTGCATCCACACCGCTCGGCGGGTACGCCACAGAGGAATACGCTAAATTTGTTGAGTCAGAAGACGGGCTGGGCAAAGATTTCTCGGCTATGCTGCCGCGGTTTTCAAAAATAAACCAAACATAATCAATATTTCAAAGCGCAACAGTCTTATCCCTAAGGTGTGCTTTGAACTCGATTTACCGGCTTCGTTCGTCAGCGCAGCTGACAGTGCGTTTGATATCCGAAACAAATGAATTGATGTCCGATTCCGCAGTCAAATGAACCCGTTTGGCATCTGTCGGCGCGTTTTTCAAAACGGCCAGGCATCTCTTGTGGGCTTTCAAATGCCAGCCAAACAGCCAGTTATATATAAACTGTTTTCTGAAGATGCCCCAAAAGTTTCCGGAATTGTCGACCCCGCGACTCCTTCCATTTTTCACGCTTCTGCTGAGCACGCGCCACAAACGTATAAAATAAGAGGTGTCCAGAAAAACAAGAATGTCGAGTAAGTGCCCGTGCGTTTCCCAGCATTGCCCCGGAAAACCATCAAATATCCAGCTTTCCGTGTCCAAGACTTCAGTTGCCATAGCGACAAACTCAGCCTCATCACGCTTGTTCCAGCCAGATTGCCAATACATCTTGTCGATGTGATGCACCTCAGTCCCCAAAGCGGTCCCAAGGCACCGCGCCAGTGTTGACTTCCCGGCCCCCGAGCCACCAATTATCGCTATTCGCACCATACTCAAAACTTTTCATACTCAATTAAACAAGGAATTCGTGA
>DFBP01000182.1:2384-9429 GCA_002366685.1 Rhodobacterales bacterium UBA3077
TTTGATCGAAAGGCTCCCGCATGCCCACACCTCAGCTCATTGACCCATTTGCCCGCACGGTTTCTTACCTACGCGTTTCTGTCACGGATCGTTGCGATTTTCGCTGCTATTACTGCATGTCGGAAGACATGACATTTCTACCAAAGAAAGAGCTACTCACGCTGGAAGAGCTTGATCGCATGTGCACCGCATTTGTAGATATGGGGGTTTCCAAACTTCGCATTACCGGCGGAGAACCTTTGGTGCGCAAAGGTATTATGACCTTTTTCGAGAGCATGTCTCGCCATTTGGCCAGTGGAGCACTCAAAGAGCTGACGCTCACCACAAATGGCTCGCAACTCGCAAAATTTGCGCAACCGCTCTATGATGCCGGTGTGCGGCGTGTGAATATTTCGCTTGATACCCTCAACGAAGACAAGTTCAAGGAAATCACCCGCTGGGGCCGCTTCAAGCAAGTGATGGATGGCATTGACGCCGCCGACCAAACCGGCCTCAAGATCAAAATCAACGCGGTGGCGCTCAAGGGCACCAATGATGACGAATTGCATGACATGGTGGCGTGGTGCGGCGAGCGCGGTTTTGATCTGACCATGATCGAGGTTATGCCCATGGGCGACATGGGGGATGCTGACCGGCTTGACCAGTACTGGCCGCTTTCGGATGTACGAAAAGAGCTGGAAAGCCGTTGGACGGTGTCTGATATCGGGTTGAATACCGGCGGCCCTGCCAAATATGTACGCATTGATGAAACCGGCGGGCGCGTCGGGTTTATCACCCCTTTGACACATAATTTTTGCGAAAGCTGCAATCGGGTGCGGCTCACCTGCACAGGGCAGCTTTTCCTTTGCCTTGGGCAGGAAGATGAAGCCGACCTGCGCGCGGCCCTTCGCAACCACGAAGGCAACGACGCCCTCAATGCAGCTATCCTTGCCGCCATAGCGAGGAAACCCAAAGGGCATGATTTCGACTATTCACGGCAAGTGATTGAAGGCGAAATTTCCCGACACATGAACCATACCGGCGGATAGGCGCGCGTTCACAACTAATTTACCGGCGAATTCCGAATACGTGCTATTCTCCTGAAAATCATAGGGGAGAAACACATGTTTAATCGAAAAATTATTTTGGGCTCTGTCGCCGGAGCCGTTATTGCTGCATCTGCTTTTGCAGCAGCGCATTCACCCGTTACCCAACGGCAGGAAGCGATGAAAGCCGTTGGTGGACAAATGCGGACACTGGGCGGCATGGCCCAAGGCAAGATCGAATACGATGACTTTGCCGCGATTTCTGCTTTTGAGATCATGCGCAATGCGTCAGCCACGGCGCAGCCCTTATTTGCTTCGGCAGGGGATGGATCAGAAGAAAACCGCGCCTTGCCGGAAATTTGGGCCGATGGGTCCGATTTTGACGCCCGAATGACACAAATGATCGCTGATCTTGATGCAGCTATTGCCGCAGAACCGGCTGACCAAGCCAGTTTTGCACCTCTCTTTGGCGCCGTTGCCGGCAACTGCAAAGGGTGCCACGAGAAGTATCGTGCGCCTGAGGAATAAAGTCCTTCTAGGGGTTGGCCTGATTTTTGGGCTGGCCCTATGGTTTGCCTCGTCACCAAGCGGCCTAAATCCGGACGATTTTGAAGTATTAGAGGGCGACCCGGCACAAGGTGAACTCGTATTCAACATTGGCGGGTGCGCCTCTTGTCACATGGCAAAAGAGGCAGAGGGAGAAGCGCGGTTCTCTTTAGGTGGCGGGCAAAGTTTTGAAACTCCCTTTGGTGTTTTTTACGCGCCCAATATCTCACCCGGCAAAGCGGGCATCGGCGGGTGGAGCACCCTTGACCTCGCAAACGCTCTGCTGAAGGGCATAAGCCCCGAGGGGGCGCATTATTATCCGGCCTTCCCCTACAGTTCGTATGCACGGATGGCGTTGCAGGACATTGCTGACCTAAAGGCTTTTCTGGACACGCTACCCGCAGTTGAGCAGGACAATCTACCCCACGAACTGCCGCTCCCGTTTCGCATTCGGCGCTCACTAGGGTTTTGGAAGCTGTTATTCCTGAAAACCGACCCTATCGTTGAAAGTGCTGAGCCGCGCGGGCAGTATCTGGTCGAAGCACTTGGCCATTGCGCCGAATGCCATACGCCCAGAAATTTTCTCGGCGGTCTTGATGTCTCCCGCTGGCTGGCGGGCGCGCCTAATCCGGAAGGCAAGGGCCGCATTCCCAACCTTACCCCGGGCGGGGATTTGGCAAGCTGGAGCGTAGAGGACATCGCTTATTACCTCGAAACCGGCTTCACACCCGAGTTCGACACCGCAGGGAGCACCATGGTTGAAGTGGTGGAAAATCTGGCACGAGCCACTCCCGACGACAGGTTGGCAATTGCTCGTTATCTTAAAGCGCTTCCCCCTCTCGCAAACGCGCCAAGACCGTAGACAAAGCCATATCAGCCCGTTATGAATTTCAAAATTCCAGGGGGCAATATGAGCTATTTAATTGGTGTTGATGGCGGTGGAACCGGTTGTAGGGTGGTGGTCGCCAACGAGGCCGGAGACGTGCTTGGCCGTGCCAAGGGCGGCCCCGCGAATATCGCCACCAATTTAACAAAGTCGCGCGAAAATATTCTGGGCGCGGTCAATGATGCTTTTGCCGTTGCAGGTCTGGATACGGCGGAAATTCAGTCCTCCACCGCTGTGCTCGGTTTGGCGGGTTCCAACCTCGGCGATTACCGCGCCCAACTTGAACCCACGCTGCCCTTTGCCCGCGCCGATATCATTTCGGACGCAGAAACCACACTGGTGGGCGCCATTGGCGAAGCGGATGGCTGCATTGCCGCCATTGGTACCGGTTCGGTTTACGGGCGGCGTGATGAATACGGCTTTACCCAGCTTGGCGGATGGGGCTTTTTGCTTGGAGACGATGGCTCCGGCGCACGCCTCGGGCGGGATTTTTTACATTTAGCGATTTTGGCCTATGACGGGTTGCAACCGCATTCCCCCCTCACCCGGGAAATTCTGGATGAATATAACGGCTCACCGCGTGACCTGATCGAACTTGCGATGAAATTTACCCCTCGTGATTTTGGCCAGTTTGCCCCGCGCATCGTCAAGGCCTCAAAAACCGGCGACGAAAACGCGGAAGCTTTGATGGCGAAGCACACCGAGATTGTGCGCAAGAGTATTGACGCCATCGGATTTGATCCGAACAAGGACTTCTGCATGCTCGGTGGGCTGGGCCCAACCTATCTTGATCGGCTGGACGATAAGTATCAAAATGCATCTCACCCGCCCATAGGCAATGCGCTTGACGGGGCGGTGATATTGGCCAAACAGCTTTTGGCAAAAAGTTAAACGCGGCCCGCCGTGGGCGGGGAGCATCCCGCCAGCAATCTCCTGAAGGGTTTTGGTTCGATACCCTATTTCGCCGCCGCTGCCCTTTTTGCGCGCCGCTCCACTCGCCGCTCCATCTCCTTTTCAGGGTCTGGAATGGGGACCGAGGCAATCAGTTTTTTGGTATACGCATGTTGGGGGTCTTCGATCACCTGTTTTGAGGTGCCTACCTCAACAACATTGCCAAAATAAAGCACCATAATCCGGTTGCTAATATGCTTAACCACGCTCAAATCATGCGCAATAAACAACAAAGATATTCCGAGCTCTTTCTGCAATTTCATCAGCAGGTTCACCACTTGCGCCTGAACAGATACATCAAGCGCAGAGACCGGTTCATCACAGATGATAAGTTTCGGGTTGGTTATAAGCGCCCGCGCGATCCCGATGCGCTGACATTGCCCTCCTGAAAACTCGTGCGGGTAACGGTTGATTAAAGTCGGATCCATGCCGACTTTTTCCATCATCCGCTGCACTTTTTCCCGCCTCTCGGCTTTTTTCATACCTTTGAAATGGGTTTTCAGCGGCTCGGCAATTATTTCACCCGCAGTCATCCTTGGGTTCAATGAGGCCAACGGGTCCTGAAAGATCATCTGGATGTCTTTTCGCACGGCTAGCATATCGGCATCCGATAGCTTGAGCAGATCGCGCCCCATCCAGATAGCCTCTCCCGCAGTTGCATCCACCAGCCGGATAATCGCCCGCGCCAGAGTCGATTTACCGCAGCCGCTTTCACCAACAATCCCGAGGGTTTCACCAGCCATCAGGTCAAAAGAAACACCATCAACGGCTTTCAGCTTTTTGGTTTTGGTCAAGAGTCCCGGTGCGTCATCGTCGCGGACATCAAAGTGAACCGCCATATCGCGCACGCTTAAAATTGGTTCACTCATGATTTGGCTCCTGTCAGAAAATCATAAGAAACAGTTGAAAGCGTATCCACGTCTTGGTCCAGCCGGGGAACGGCTTCGAGCAATCCGCGAGTATACGGGTGCTGAGGGTTTTTAAACAAATCAACCGTAGACTGGTATTCCATGACATTCCCGCCAAACATCACCAAAGTATCTTCACAGCTACCAGCAACAATCCCCATATCGTGGGTGATCAGAATAATGGCCATGCCGAAGTCTTCCTGAAGATCGATCAGAAGGTCCATAATCTCGGCTTGTACGGTCACATCAAGCGCGGTTGTTGGTTCATCTGCTATCAGCAGTTTTGGCCCACATAGGAGCGACATCGCGATCATGACCCGCTGCCGCATGCCACCGGAAAACTCGTGCGGATACATCCGCACACGGTTTGCCGCATCCGGGATTTGCACAGCATCAAGCATTCGAATGCTCTCTTTCAATGCATCGGCCTGACTCATGCCTTTATGGTAAACCAACACCTCGGTAAGCTGTTTGGATATCCGCATATAAGGGTTTAGAGAGGTCATCGGATCTTGAAAGATCATCGCAATTTCATTGGCGCGGTATTTGTTCATTTCAGCCTCGGGGAGGTTGAGAATCTCGGTCCCCATGTATTTCACCGAACCGGCCGTATGCCCGTTCTTTGGCAGTAAGCCCAAAATACCAAAGGCGGTTTGGCTTTTGCCAGAGCCGCTTTCTCCTACAATCGCAAGGGTTTTCCCCTCACCCAGCGAAAAGCTCACATCGTTGACCGCGTTCACCACCCCGTCCGGGGTATCAAACTTCACGCTCAGATTTTTTACATCAAGAATATTCATGGCTTACCTGTCTTTCGGGTCGAGCGCATCGCGCAGACCGTCACCAATGAAGAAGAAGCTGAACAGTGTGATCACAAAGAAGATCAGCGGGGCGATGAGTTGCCACTCGGTATCATAGCGGATGGTCCCTGCCCCCTCAGAAATGAGCGCCCCCCAGCTGGTAAGCGGCTCTTGAACGCCGAGGCCAAGGAAGGAGATGAAGCTCTCGGTGAGGATCATGGCCGGAACCAGCAAGGTTGCGTAAATCGCGACAATCCCCAACAGATTTGGGATAATGTGACGCATAATGATGGTCGGAGTGCTAACCCCGGTTGCGCGCGCGGCTTCGACAAATTCCTTGTTCTTCAAACTCAGGGTTTGCCCGCGCACAATCCGGCTCATATCAAGCCAGGAAAGCAAGCCGATCCCAAGGAACAACATTCCGATTGAGCGGCCAAAAACCACCAGCAAAAGGATGATCACAAACATGAAGGGGATAGACATCAATATATCAACCGTCCGCATCATGATCTGGTCAGTCCGACCGCCGACATAGCCGGCAACCGTGCCGTAAATCGTGCCCACCAGCACCGAAATACCGGCGCCAATAACGCCAACCATCAGCGAAACCCGCGTGCCTTGCAACACGCGCGAATAAAGATCCCGGCCCAGATCATCGGTGCCAAAGTAGTGGCCCGATTCAAATGAGGGCATGCCAAGTGTTGCCGCACTCCCCATTACATCCCAGTCGATTTCTTCATTGCTCCACACGGCAAAATAGGGTCCGATAAACGAGATCAGCACAATCGTAGTGAGCGCGATTAATCCCGCCACTGCCGCTTTGTTTTGAAAAAACCGGCGGCGCGCATCTGACCAGAGCGAGCGGCCTTTGACTTCAGTTATGTTGTTCATAGCGGCCTCCCTCAATACCGAATTTTCGGGTCAACCCACGCGTATAGCAGGTCAGCCAACAGGGCAAAAACAATGGTGAGCGCGCCGATAAGAATGGTGATGCCCATCATCACCGAGTAATCCCGATTGAGCGCCGAGTTCACAAAAGCAACGCCCATGCCACCCGTCGAGAAGTAGATGTCAATTACAACCGAACCGGTGATCATACCGACAAAGGCCACACCAAGATAAGAGATCAGCGGTACCAATGATGGCTTGAGCGCATGGCGAAGGATCACTGTGCGCTCGGGTAAGCCTTTGGCCCGCGCGGTGCGAATATAGTTCGAATTCAGAACCTCAAGCATGCTTGATCGAGTGATCCTCGCGATAGAGGCCATATAGGAAGTGGAAAGCGCAATAACTGGCATTATGAGGTTGGGCCACGCCCCGCCGTTCCAGCCGCCTCCGGGCAGCCAGCCGAGTCCGAGCGTAAACAGCCAAACCAGAAGCGGGGCCATCACAAAGTTTGGCAGCACTTGCGCACCGATTGAAATTCCAACCGCGAAATAGTCGATAATGGTGTTTTGCCGTATGGCGGCCACAATCCCGAGTGTGCCACCGATCAGAGTGGCCACAATAAAGGAGAGCCCACCATAGGTGAGGGTGATCGGGAAGCCCTGCGCAATGATTTCGTTTACCGTCAGGTCTTTCCGTTGAAAGCTCGGCCCAAAATCAAAATGGAAAATAATGCCTTTGAGGTATTCCCAAAGCTGCACATAAAGCGGGTCATCCAACCCGTATTTGGCTTGAATGTTTGCCAACACCTGTGGCGGCAACGGGCGCTCGGATGTGAAAGGCCCACCGGGGGCCGCGTGCATGAGTAGAAAGGAGATAATGATCAGGATCAGCAGGGTTGGGATCGCGACCAACACCCGACTAAACGAATATTTCAACATGGGTTCGACCTAGAGTTTTGCCCGTACAGGCAAATGAAAGACACCGCCCCTATGAAGGAGCGGTGTCATTTGGTTTTATGGCTTATTCAGCGATATAAAGATCGCG
>DFBP01000182.1:9484-13524 GCA_002366685.1 Rhodobacterales bacterium UBA3077
ATAACCGGCATTTCGTCAGCCAGAATCTGCTCTACACGCGTGTAATTGGCCGTTGCGTCTGTCAAAGTTTTGGCTTCCTGCATCAGGGCGTCTACTTCGTCATTGGCATATTTGCCGTCATTGTAGCCAGACTGCGAGGTGAGCAAGTCGAGGAAGGTCGATGCCTCGTTATAGTCACCACACCAAGCGCCGCGAGCCAGTTCGAAGTCTTGGTTGCCACGGGTTTCCAAGAAGGTTTTCCATTCTTGATTTATCAGCTCGGCTGTCACACCCAACTTCTGAGACCATAGCTGAGACATCGCGATAGCGATCTTCCTATGCGCTTCAGAAGTGTTGTAGAGCATGTTGAAGCTCAGCGGGTTATCCGCACCGTAACCGGCTTCGGCCATCAGGGCTACAGCCGCTGCGTCGCGGTCGTCCTGAGACATTTCAGCATATGGCACACTTGGCACTTCAAACCCGGCAGTTGCGCCCGGTGTGAAAGTGTAAGCCTCGAACTGGCCGCCTTGCAGCACTTGCTCGGTGATCACCGAGCGATCAAGCGCGTAAGAAAGCGCTTGGCGAACGCGAACATCCTGAAAAGCTTCAGGGCCGTTATCCGACAAGTTGAAGGTGTAATAATAGCTACACAGGCGTGGGAAGCTAAGAGCCTGATTCGGATATTCTTCCGAAAGGCGTGGGTACTGACCGGCTGGAACCTCGGTCCGGTCCAACTCACCAGCTAGATAACGGGTCAACGCGGTGTTGTCATCATTGATAACCAAGGTCACAACTTTTTCGATAGAAGTCGCATCGTTGTTCCAGTACATCGGGTTGCGCTCACGCACCGAACGCTCGGAAGGAATGTGCTCTGTCAGCACATATGCACCGTTGGAAACGATGTTTTCGGGTTTGGTCCAGTCATCGCCAAACTCTTCGACAACAGCCTGCGGTGACGGGAAGGTCGAACCGTGGGTTGTCATCAGAGCAAAGTATGGCAGAGACGCAGTCAAGCGGACTTCCAAGGTATGGTCATCAATCGCGGTCACACCAAGGGTGGACGGATCAGCTTCGCCAGCCAACACAGCGCCAACGCCTTCGATCGACATCAGTTCGCCAAACCACGAGTAAGGGGAAGCGGTGTTCGGGTCTACCAAGCGTCGCCATGAATAAACGAAGTCACCTGCGGTTACCGGCTCACCGTTGGACCATTTGGCGTTGTCACGCAGGGTGAAGGTGTAGACGTTTTTTTCGTCATTGGTGGTGAAGCCAGTCGCCACACCCGGGATCAGGTTGCCGTCTGCGTCTTGGTTCATCAGGCCTTCAAAAAGGTCGCGCACGATGTCAGCGCCGGATACGTCTTCCACGATCTGTGGGTCAACCGAGCTGTGCTCGTCAAGTACGCGATATGTGAATGTCGGCACGTCGACTTTAGCAGCTTTATTGACGTAGTTCATATATCCATATATGCCGCCAGCAATTACTAATAGCCCGACGGCCGTAAGTCCTAATCCTCTACTATTCATCTCGCTGTCCTCTTTCAGATGTTTAAACTATATTTGGAGTATTGCTTTCCGCAATCTTCCAAAACGGATGCAAAGAGGCTACAGGCTTTCACAGAAAGTTCAACGGGAATTACGGGTTTACGCGGCGTTAGTCCACTATTCCCAGCGATCTGCTATGTTATCGAGCACTTTGCCAGCTTGAAAGGTGCTGATAGGTGCATTTTGTACACGATTGAAGTTTTCCGCTGGATCATAAAGCTCAACGCCCAGATCCAGATTTTCAGGCGTGAGCAGCCCCATAGCCGCCAACAGGCTATAGGCAGCAATACGTTCGTTATGAAGTGCACTAATCAAGCTGTTTTGAGCGGTCAGGACTTCCTGCTTGGCGTTGAGCGTATCCAGAACTGTACGTGCGCCCAGATTTGCCTCTTCCGAAATGCCTTCAAAAGCGAATTGCGCGGCTTCAATCTGTAGCCGGTTGGCCGAGATAGACGCGCGCGCGATTTGAAGCTGGAACCAAGCAGCCGCTGTTTGTTGGCGAACCTGTACACGCGTGTTAGCGGTTTCAGCCATACGGCGCTCTAGAACGGCGCCTGCCTGACGAATGGCAGCAGAAAGGGCGCCGCCGGTATAAATTGGCTGACTCAGAGTCAACCCGATGCTCGAGCTATCCTGCGCGCCAAACCCCTGATCGTACGTGCTGACCGATGCATTTGCCCCCACTGTGGGGAGGCGGGCACTGCGCGCCCGGCGCAAATCAATCATCGCGACTTTTTCCGACAAATGCGCGGCAACCATCAGCGGGTGGGTGCGCAGAGCGATCTCTTCGGCCGATGCCTGAGATCCGGGAAGTTCGGGCAAACGTGGTGGAGATGCCAAATTAACCGGTGCCGTGCCAACAACTGCGATATAGTTCTCGGAGCTAATAGCAAGCGAACCGCGCTCAGCGGCCAAAACGGCCTGCGCTGCTGCCAGCCGCGCTTTGGTTTGAGATACATCCGTGCGTGTAACGGCCCCAACAGCAAACCGGTCTTCCGCGGCCTGCAATTGCTGCTTGAGCACATCCACGTTGTTTCGCGCCAGCGCTACAATTTGCATATCACGGCGCACAACTAAAAAGGCCTGTGCCGCACTCAACATCACTGATTGTTCGATATTGGTCAGACCGGCACGCGCCGCTAAAACTGCCGTTTCAGCTGCCTCGACAGCATCCCGCGAACGGCCACCGTCAAACAAGGTCAAGGATGCGTTTAAGCCCAATGAATAGGTATCGGTTGCTGCGCCCTGAAACGCCGGAGTATTCGTCGAATTTGCCGATCCCTGAAGCACCAGAGATGGGCGGCGACCCGAGCGTGCCAAAGCAACAGACTCATCTGTCGCGCGCAGTGCCGCCCGGTTTAATATGAGTGTCGGATTGGTTTCATATGCCAAGCGCATAGCATCGGTTAGGGTATCAGCCTGCCCCGGAATCGCGGTGGACAGCACAACCGCTGACACCAAAGTAATACGCTTCCAAGACAATTTCATCCGAATCTCCAATAATCAACACCGGATCAAACTAGTCATATATCATTGATGCGCAAGGGGCGTTCACCTAAAACGCAAAAATCGTCCGCTTTTCAAATCCGGGCAAAACAGGGGCAGATGCGTCAAAAGACCAGCGCCAATCAACGCCACTTTCGGTCTTCAGGCCAATCATACAGCGCCCGAGAGCGCCTTCCATCATAATCGCGGCGATCCGGCCACCGGTTTTGAGTTGCTCAAGAAGATTGGCCGGAACCTCGCCAACCCCTCCCTCAATAACAATCACATCATAAGGCCCGTGTTTTGCCTGTCCGTCTGCAAGCGCGCCGGTTTCAACGATGGCATTATCAACCGAATGACCGGCCAAAAGCGCTTCTGCCTCCTGAGCCATGGCTTCATCGCTCTCCAATGCAATCACAGCTTCCGACAGATGCGCGATCAAGGCTGCAGATAGACCCAAACCGGCCCCGATATCCAATACCAGCTCGTTTGGCTGGATCGCCAATGCATCCAGCATTTTGCCCATCACCCGGGCATCCAGCACAACACGGTTTGGCGCGAGCGGCAGATGGTCCCCAATATACGCGACCTCTCTCAGCTCTCTAGGCACATAATCTTCACGCGGGACGTTCAGCATTGCCTCTATCACTGGGTAAAGGGTCACATCTGAAGGGCGTATCTGGCAATCCACCATTGCAGTGCGTACGGTTGCAAAATCTGTCATATCAAATGCCTTTGATTTGTTGCTGATGGTGTTGCGCTGACTCTTGCCACAAATGGATAGACAGGGCAACGGCAAGTTTCACTGCCCAAAAATGACTGTGGTTTCCGTTTCGACAACTCTAAACAATAATAAAAGTCTTAAGTGTTCCTTGCGAATATTGTCGTTTTGTGAACGATTGCTCGTGTTTCCCAAACAAAAACAGAAAGGGCAGGAAGCCTTACTCCTATCACAACACACCAGCCGCATTCGCGTCAAATTGAACAAGGTCGGTGCCAATTAGGTTAACTGTCAATGTCGAACACGAGTCG
>DFBP01000008.1 GCA_002366685.1 Rhodobacterales bacterium UBA3077
TCGGCGGATCTCACCGGCTCGAACCTGACCAAAACCACCGGCATGACCCATGTCACGGCTGACGATTTCTCCGGTTCTTACGTTTACTACGGTGTGCGCGAATTCGGCATGGCTGCGGCCATGAACGGCATCAGCCTGCATGGCGGTTTTGTGCCCTATGGCGGCACCTTCCTTGTGTTTGCCGACTATATGCGCGGCGCGATCCGCCTCTCGGCCCTTATGGGCAAGCGAGTTATCTATGTGCTCACGCATGACAGCATCGGCCTTGGAGAAGATGGCCCAACCCACCAGCCGGTGGAAACCATCGCCAGCCTGCGCGCTATTCCTAACCTCAACGTTTATCGCCCGGCGGATGCGGTCGAAACCGCTGAAGCTTGGGAGTTGGCCATGGCGGACGAAGGCACGCCTTCGATCCTCTGCCTTTCGCGACAAGGTCTGCCGACCGTGCGCACCGAGCACAGCGACGAAATCATCTCGAGCAAGGGCGCTTACGTTCTAAAAGAGGCTGTTGGCGACCGCGATGTGACCATCATCGCCACCGGCTCCGAGGTGGAAATTGCCCTAAACGCCGCCGAGCAGCTGGCAGCCAATGGGACAAAAGCCGCTGTGGTTTCCGCCCCATGCTTCGAACTCTTCAAAGCGCAGCCAGCCGCCTACCGTGCCGAGGTGCTCGGCACCGCACCGCGCGTTGGGATCGAAGCGGCTATCGAACAAAGCTGGGGGGCCTTGCTAGGCGACAACTCTGCCTTTATTGGGATGAGTAGCTTTGGCGCTTCGGCACCGGCTGACGAACTCTACGAACACTTTGGCATTACCGCACAAGCCGTGGTAGACGCCGCAAACAAACTTATCAACGCTTAGAGGAATTCTGACAATGACTGTAAAAGTAGCCATCAACGGCTTTGGCCGTATCGGACGTAACGTGCTTCGCGCCATCATCGAATCGGGCCGCACCGATATCGAAGTTGTTGCCATCAACGACCTTGGTTCGGTTGATTACAACGCACACTTGCTGCAATTCGACTCTGTGCACGGCAAGTTCCCTGCCAAAGTGACCGTAGACGGGGACACCATCGACGTGGGCACCGGCCCGATCAAGGTAACTGCCATTCGCAACCCTGACGAACTGCCATGGGACGGCGTAGACATCGCCATGGAATGCACAGGCTTCTTCACAGCGAAAGACAAAGCTGAATTGCACCTGAAAAACGGCTCCAAAAAAGTGCTTATTTCAGCACCCGGTGCCAACGCTGACAAAACCATCGTTTACGGTGTAAACGACAACACGCTGACCGCTGATGACATCATCGTTTCCAACGCGTCTTGCACCACCAACTGCCTGTCACCAGTGGCGCATGTGCTGCACAATCTTGTGGGCATCAAAAGCGGTTTCATGACCACGATCCACTCCTATACCGGTGACCAGCCAACGCTCGACACCATGCATAGTGACCTGTATCGCGCCCGCGCTGCGGCATTGAACATGATCCCTACATCTACCGGGGCTGCCAAAGCGGTTGGTCTTGTTTTGCCTGAGTTGAACGGCAAGCTCGACGGCGTTTCGATCCGCGTGCCAACTCCGAATGTTTCGGTTGTTGACCTCTGCTTCCTGCCAAATCGCGCCACAAGCGTTGACGAAATTAACAACGCCATCCGCGAAGCCGCAGACGGCCCGCTCAAAGGTGTGCTGGGTTATACAGACGTGCAAAACGTGTCGATGGACTTCAACCATGACCCGCATTCAAGCATTTTCCACACCGATCAAACTAAAGTTATGGAAGACGGCATCGTGCGAATCCTTACTTGGTATGACAACGAGTGGGGCTTCTCGAACCGTATGGCCGACACCGCTGTTGCCATGGGCAACCTCTAAACCAAACCCATCAATAAGGGTGGCCCTTGAGGCCACCCAAACAGGAGAGATAAAATGGCCCTTATTACCCTTCGCCAGTTGCTGGACCACGCCGCCGAAAACGACTACGGCATGCCAGCTTTTAACATCAACAACATGGAGCAAGGTCTTGCGATTATGAAAGCCGCGCAAAAGGTTGATGCGCCGGTTATCATGCAAGCCTCTCGCGGCGCGCGTTCTTATGCGGGTGACATCATGCTCCAGCATATGATTCAGGCGCTGTCCGAAATGTATCCGGACATCCCTGTCTGTATGCACCAGGACCACGGCAACAACGAGCAGACCTGTATGTCTGCGATCAAATACGGCTTCACCTCGGTGATGATGGACGGCTCCCTGAAAGCCGACATGAAAACACCAGCTGATTTTGCCTATAACGTTGATATCACCGAGCGCGTTGCGCGCATCGCCCACTGGGTTGGTGCCTCCGTTGAGGGTGAACTTGGGGTTCTCGGCTCACTGGAAACCGGCGAAGCGGCTGAAGAAGACGGCTCCGGCGCTGTTGGCAAGCTCTCCATGGAGCAACTGCTGACCGACCCTGACGAAGCCGCTGATTTTGTAGCCAAAACCAAGGTTGACGCGCTGGCGATCGCCTGTGGCACCAGCCACGGCGCTTACAAGTTCTCCAGCAAGCCAACGGGTGATACACTGGCGATCAGCCAGATCGAAGCCATCCACGCCAAAATCCCGAATGTTCACCTTGTGATGCACGGCTCCTCTTCGGTGCCGCAATATCTGCAAGACTTGATCAACGAAAACGGTGGCGAAATGGCGCAAACCTACGGGGTTCCGGTGGAAGAGATCGAGCGCGGCATCAAATCGGGTGTACGCAAGGTTAACATCGACACCGACAACCGCATGGCGCTTACCGGCATGTTCCGCAAAGTGGCGCAGGACAGCCCGAAAGAATTTGACCCGCGCAAATTCATGATCCCTGCCATGGCTGAAATGGAAAAACTGGTGATCGACCGTTTTGAGCGCTTTGGTGCGGCTGGCAATGCATCCGGCATCAAGGTTATCCCGCTGGATGACATGGCCAAGCGTTACGCTGACGGCTCGCTCTAAGCAGAGCGCTGGGTCAACCTTGGCCCGGCAACACCAAAACAGAGAGGGGGAGGCATGGATCACACAGATCGTTATATCAATCTCTCCCTCACTGATGCCGCGTTGATCGAGCAAGGCAACCACGTGCTTGCGGCCTACGATTTACAGCCAAAAGCCGGACATGATTTCCAAACCACCGCCCGCTATTTCGCCGCTGATATTTCAGCCGGCACCCTTGAGACCCATGCCTCGGGAAGCCGCGAATATGATGCTGTGGTCTATGAAGCCCTCGCCCTTGAGGGCCTTGTCAAAATCGCCATTCCGGTAGAGTTATTTGACCGCAACGTGAGTGACGGTAGCGGCAGCATCTCGAACCTGCTCAACCTGTGTGTAGGCAATAATCAGGGCATGGGGGATATCATCTCTGCCAAGCTGCACGACTTTTTCATCCCGCCGGACTATCTCAAAATCTTCGACGGCCCCGCCACCAGCATCAACCAGCTTTGGCAGCAGCTCGGGCGATGCGATGGTCTGATCGTTGGCGGTATCCTCAAGCCCAAGCTTGGCATGGGGCCCGAAGAAATGGCCGAGGCCGCTTACCAGTTCTGGCTCGGGGGTGACATGGTCGACCATGACGCCGCGCAGGGAAACCAGCGCTTTGCACCATTTGAAGAAAGCATCCAGCAAATAGCAGACGCCATGCAGCGCAGCCAGCAGGAGACTGGAGAAGCTAAGTTCTTCTCGGTCAATATCACCGCCGATGATCATCACGAGATATTGGCGCGCGGCGAGATCGCGCTCAAAGCCTTTGGCGAAAACGCCAGCCACGTTGCATTTGTAGTCAACGGCTACCTAGCCGGACCATCGGCAGTGACCACCGCACGCCGTGCCTTCCCAGATCATTTCCTGCAATTCCACCGCGCGGGCCATGCCGCCGTGACCTCACCGCAATCCACCCGCGGCTACAGCGCCTTTGTACTGGCAAAAATTGCGCGGATGTCTGGGGCATCCGGCATTCACACCGGCACCATGGGTTTTGGCACACTAGAGGGCCATGAGGTCGATCGTCCCATCGCCTGCATGATCGCACAAGATAGCGCCAAAGGCCCGTTTTTCCAGCAAGAATGGGGAGAGATGCCGCGCAGTGCAGCCATCCTTTCCGGCGGGATGAACGCGCTCCGGCTACCGGGGTTCTTCGAAAACCTCGGCCATTCCAACCTGATCCTCGCCGCTGGCGGCGGGGCTTTTGGCCACATCGATGGCCCCACTGCGGGCGCGCTATCCCTTCGCCAAGCCGAGGCCTGCTGGCTGGAGCGGGCCGACCCGATCTCCTTTGCCCGCGAGCACACAGAATTCGCCCACGCCTTTGTCAGCTTTCAGACAGATGCCGATATCATCCACCCGGGCTGGCGCCGCGCGCTCCCCGCAGACCAATAGTTAACCCAAGAAACAAGGACACATCATGGACCGTTCAATCAAAATCGCCCCGTCGATCCTCTCGGCAGATTTCGCCAACTTCGGACAAGAAATCCGCGCCATCGAAGACCAAGGCTGTGACTGGGTCCATGTGGACGTGATGGACGGCCACTTTGTACCCAACCTCACCTTTGGCCCCCCCGCCGTGGCCGCCTTCCGCCCGCACGTAAAAACCGTGATGGACGTGCACTTGATGATCGCACCAGTGGACCAGTATATCGAAGCCTACGCGAAAGCCGGTGCCGACTATATCTCGGCCCATCTTGAGGCCACCACCCACCCGCACCGCACCTTGCAGGCCATTCGCGCCAGCGGGGCCAAGGCGGGGCTGGCGCTCAACCCCGGCACCGGCATTGGGGACATCGAATACCTGCTCGACATGATCGACATGTTTGTGGTGATGACCGTGAACCCCGGCTTTGGTGGGCAAAAGTTCATCCACTCGCAAATCGAAAAAGTGAAAAACCTGCGCGCCATGATCGGCGACCGCCCGATCCATATCGAGATCGACGGCGGGATCACCCCTGAAACCGCGCCCCTTATGGCAGCTGCAGGCGCGGATGTGCTGGTCGCTGGGTCAGCCGTGTTCAACGGTGGCTCGGTGGATACTCCCGAGGTTTACGGCAACAACATTCGCGCGATCCGCGACGCAGCAGAGGCAGCCCGCTAAGATGAAATCCATTGTTTTTGATCTGGACGGCACGCTGATTCACAGCGCGCCGGACCTGCAAGCCGCGGCCAACAAAATGCTGGCTGACTACGACCTTGCGCCGCTGGATGTATCCACCATCGAGTCCTTCATCGGCAACGGCGTGCCCAAGCTGGTGGAACGCTGTCTGCGCGTTTATGGCCTCCCGCAAAGCGAAGAAGCCATTGACAAAATGCGCCGCTATTATGACGCTGACCCCTACACCCTCACGGAGCCATACGCCGGTGTGGTGGATTGCCTGCACGCGCTCAAAGCAGCGGGCATTAAAATGGCGGTTTGCACCAATAAACCAGTGGCCCCCGCGCTCACCATTCTGGATGGGCTCGACCTAACCAAGTATTTCGACGTGGTCGTTGGCGGAGACACCTACCCCACCCACAAACCCGACGCACAACCGCTGCTCGGGTGCATGGAGAAAATGGGAGCCGATATGGCCAACACCGTTTATGTCGGCGATAGCGAAACCGATGCGCTCACAGCCAAAAATGCAGATATGACCTTCGCGCTGTTTTCCGGTGGCTACCGCAAAACCCCTTGCGAGGAACTGCGCCACCACTTCCTGTTTGACCATTTTGATACGCTAACCCCGTATCTGAAAGGCTGATCCATGTCTGTGAAAGCTCTTATTTTCGACGTAGATGGTACCCTTGCCGAAACCGAAGAAGCCCATCGTGAGGCGTTTAACGATACATTCAAAGCCAACGGGATGGATTGGTATTGGGAAGTGCCGATGTATGGCATCCTGTTGAAAACCACAGGTGGCAAAGAGCGGATGCAGGAATACCAGCAAACCCACCGGACCGATGAGCCACAAATGGACTGGGAGCGCATCAAAGATATCCACGCCCAAAAAACCGAACGCTATGTCGAGATCCTCGCCGCTGGTGGCTTACCCCTGCGCGATGGCGTGGCTGACCTGATCGAACGCGCAGCAGCGGCGGGCCTCCGCCTTGCCATTGCCACCACCACCAGCCGCCCAAATGTGGACGCGCTTACCGCCTGCTGTTGGGCGAAAGCGCCGGAAGATATATTCGAGATCATCGCCACCGGCGAACAGGTCAAAGCCAAAAAACCGGCGCCCGATCTCTTTGAACTCGCACTGAAAGGCCTCGGCCTGCCAGCCGAAGACTGCCTCGCCTTTGAGGATTCCCGCAATGGTGTGCTTTCTGCCACGGGTGCAGGCCTGCGCACCATCGTCACGCCCGGCAAATACACCGAAGACGATGATTTCACTCACGCTGAAGCCGTCATCCCCTCCCTCAAAGATTTTCCGATCTAACCCTTTCCAAATTGTCGAAATATCCCGGGGTGAATTTGGCCAGCGGCCAAAGAGGGGCAGCGCCCCTCCCGAGCAAAGCGAGGCCATCGGCATGGCCAAATCCGGCAGGATACGGCCATGCTAATACAGGCAGGAAGCAAAATTGCGCCGCCTCAGCCCTTGATTGTAACAGTGATTTAACCCTCGTCCGCACGGGAAATACGGACGAAGACAACAGAAATCTCGCATCGGTTAAAAATCCTGACGCCATGAGTTCAGGTTGGAATCGCGCCTGCGGCAAGCCCTTTTTTTAGGTGAACCGCTACAGGTGTTGGAACTGCATACCCGATGCGAGTTTCCCGTCCGGCCTTGCGGCCTCATCTGGCAAGAAGAAAATACAAAAGAATGGTGAATCTAGCGTAACCGGTGCGAACGCGCCTTAAAAATCCCGGCCGTATTCACCAGTGTTAACCGGCTTTGACGACAGGTCATACGTTGAGTCGCGCAGAAAATCCATCAAGGCGCGCGGGTCTTTGATGTAGGCATCTAGCGCGTCGCGGTCGAGCGGTTCGCCGACCGCAATATTCACCGGCTTGTTAATCCGGCGCTTGAATTCGTTCACCAGCAATGCCGTACGCAAGGTCCGGCTCATCCGGCCGGCCACATGGAAGCGGCGAGAGTTGAAGCCTTCAAAAAACACCGGCACCACAGTCGCGTTCGAGCGCGAAATCATCTTGGCCGAAAACGTCCGCCAAGCCGGGTCCATCGGGCGGCTGAACATACGCTGCGGGGAGGAAACCGAGCCGCCGGGGAAGATGCCGACCGCGCCGCCCTCGTTGATATATTTCAGCGCGTCCTTGCGGGTGTTCAGGTTCATCGCCAGCGCTTCTTTGGTGCCGTCAAAACTGATTGGCAGGATCGAGGTGCTGATTTCATCAGCCTTGCTGAATACTTTGTGCGCCATGATCCTGAAATCTTCGCGCGCGGTGCTGAGGATTTTGCCCATCATCAGCCCATCCAGAATGCCATACGGGTGATTAGAAATCACGACCACCGGCCCTTCGGGAGGGATATTACTTAACGCGCCCGAAATCACATTGAGCTCGAGCCCGTAGCGCTGTGTCACGACGTCCCAAAAACTGTTGTCTTCGTTGATGTCTTTGTCATACCCGCGCGCACGGTGGATTAAACGCAGCCGCCCGGTGGCATTTTCAACGGAGCGGATCAAAACCTCTCCCTTGCGGGATTTGGCGGTAATTGCATAGCTGATTTCACGAGTGGCTGAAAACCGGGGGGCCATTGGCGCTCCTAAAGCGTAAGGTATACCTGCTATCTATGGTAACCGGACAAAAGTTTCCAGCAGATTCAGGCAAATGCCTTGTCGCTATCTGGAGGAAATGGCAGATTTTTACATTCACAATTGCATTTTCAGAAAGCCCTGCGCTAGCATCAAGCCTCGAACGAGTGAAAGGCCGTCCATGCCCCGCAATATCCTGTTCATTATGTATGACCAGCTTCGCTATGATTACCTGAGTTGTGCCGGCCACAAAACCCTGCACACCCCGCACATGGACCGGCTTGCCGCCATGGGCGTGCGTTTTGCCAACACTTATGTGCAATCGCCGGTTTGCGGGGCGTCCCGAATGAGCTTTTACACAGGGCGCTATGTCAGCTCCCATGGGGCGGCTTGGAACGGGTTTCCGCTCAAGGTTGGGGAACTCACGCTGGGAGATCACCTCCGCGACAACGGCGTCGCCAGTTGGTTGATTGGCAAAACCCACATGCGGGTCGACCATAAAGGGATGGAGCGGCTGGGGATATCGCAAGACGGCATAATCGGCGCGCGGGTGGCGCAATGCGGGTTTGACGTATGGGAGCGGGAAGACGGGCTCAATGCCGAAGGGCCGGACGGTCACTATGACCCGGAGCCCTCCCCCTATAACGAGTTTCTCAAAGCCAAAGGCTATGGCGGTGAGAACCCGTGGCATGACCATGCCAATGCTGCCGAGGTAGACGGAGACATCGCCAGCGGCTGGCTCATGCAACACGCTGACAAGCCCGCCAATATTGCCGAGGAAGACAGCGAGACGCCGTGGCTAACCTCTCGCGCTATTGACTTCCTCAACAGTGGAGCTGCCGAGAAACCGTGGATGGCCCATGTGAGTTTCATCAAACCCCACTGGCCCTATATCGTGCCCGCGCCTTACCACAATATGTATGGCCACAATGCCATTCAGCCAGTGAACCGCGCGGAGTCCGAACTGGAAGATATGCACCCGGTTTATGCGGCGTTCCACAACAACGCTATCGGTCAGGCGTTTTCACGCGATGAAGTGCGGGAAAAGGTCATTCCGGCCTATATGGGCCTGATCAAACAGTGTGACGACCAGCTCGGACGGCTGCTTGATCATCTGGAAGCCACGGGACGGATGGAGGACACCATGATCGTGCTGACCTCAGACCACGGCGACTATCTAGGCGACCATTGGCTTGGCGAAAAAGACCTGTTTCACGCGCCGTCGGTCAAAGTGCCGCTGATCATTTACGACCCAGAGGCTAACGATACCCGCGGTACGGTGGTGGAGGAGCTGATCGAAAGCATAGACCTCGCTCCCACATTTGTGGAGGCGACCGGCGGAGCCCCCGCTGACCATATTCTTGAGGGGCGATCCCTGATGCCTTTCCTCCGCGGTAAACGCCCTGAATGGCGAGACTATGTGGTCAGCGAATACGACTATTCCAGCACCGGTATGCGGGAAGCGCTGGGCGTTTCAACCACAGATGCCCGCCTGTTTATGGTTGCGGACCCGCGCTATACATTTATCCATGCCGAAGGGGGCTTCCGGCCAATTCTGTTTGACCGCCAAACAGACCCGGGCGAACTGGAAGACCTTGGGTGCAACCCTGCCCACGCCGATGTAATCGCGATGATGCATGAACGCCTCAACCAATGGGCCCGCCGTTCGAGCCAGCGCACCACGCGCAGCGAGGCCGAGATTCTGGCCAAAGGCAAAAACACCGGTGTCATCATCGGGGCCTATGATGAAAATGATGTATCTCCTGAGGACATGGTTAAATATTCCGGTAAAAATTAGAATTTGCCTAGCAGGCCGCCTACCGAGCGCAGCGAGGCCAGGCCCAACGGGAGGGGCCTTGTTGCGCCAGCAACACGGTGCCGACGGGCGGGAGCCCCCCTTTTTTTGGCGTCCCCTTTCGCCAAAAGGTTTTCATCAAGAACCCGTTTCAACCATCATCATTAAACCAGCTACCTTCGTTTGTCGGTGGTTCCAAGGCGGGCTTCGTATAAATATATGGGCCTATATTCGGCCCCGAACTGATCGAAATCAGCCAGCCAAACACAGCCATCAGAACAAAGCCGGATAGCGCACCCGCAAAAAGTTTCCTTTTGGAAAACGGTCGTTGGCCGTAAACCTTGCCGGTTTGCCCGTTCACCGACATCCGGTAGCGCGTGCGCTCAAGCGTATAATGCGTGATCCAGACCGGCAGCAGAATGTGCTTGAAGGTTTCATCGGAATAGCTGGTATCGCTTGAGGTGATTACTTGCCTGTCCCCCCCGATATCCGATTTTATCCAGTCTCGGATTTTGGCATGCATGAAAATCTGACTTTCCGCATAGCCTTCCTCTAATCCCATAGTGTGGTTTTCAGCCCGAAATCCGGCGAGAAACTCGGTTTGGTAAGTTTCAAGGCTATGCAAAGGCCAAGGGGCCAACGCATCTTTGAATTCAACCGAAACCGACTGGGAACCCGAGACCAGAACATCGTCAAAACTGCCGTTGACCGTACCGGATACCCTTGTCCAGACGGTCCGGCGGTTTTTGCCTGTACCGGTGCGCACGCCGCGCTTGCCGGTATAGGCGGTGCGGGTGTTGGCATCATAGGTCCAGGTGGGCACATAAACGCCGCTAAAATGTTCCTGCGCGGCTTCAGAGGTCATACCGGAAGGCGCAAACCAGCGCGACTCAAGCCAGCCATACATGCGCTCATGCGCTTCTTTTTCCTGCACAGAAAACGGGAGCAAGCCTTGCGGCACGATGCTCCGCTGTAGAGTGACATCGGCCACGATGGAGGAGTCACAAAAAGGACAGAGGCGGGAATGTTCATCCGCGTCAAACTCGACACTGGCCCCGCAGGTGGTGCAGTTGAGCGACGGGGTTTCAACGGTTTCCAGTTCTTGACCATTTGCGATCTGGTCTCGAAGGTCGTTTTCCTCGTGCGCGGCTTCATCATCCACATGCGGAACCGCGACCTCCGTATCACAATGGGTGCATTTCATGGCTTCCGCGCCGGGATTGAACCGCAGGTCAGCCCCGCAATTCGGGCACGGGAATTCTCGCATTTCGCGGCGGGGCGCTTTGTTTCCTTCTTTGGCCTGTTGTTCCCAAAGGGCCGAAGGCAGTTTTTCAGAGGGCGGGAGTGGTGGTGGCGTCTGGCTCATGTTCAATCGCCCATATTCTCAGCGATTTTTTCCATCCGGTAGGCGAGTGCATCTTGCGCGTATTCGATATTGCCGGCGCGAAACCAGTCTACATAAAAGCTCCAGATAACGATGGTTGCAATCAACCAGATAACAGTTCCAATCCAGCCGCGGGTTTTCTCGCGCCTTGTCATGCTGTCGCCTTTGAACTCCCTGTGGCCCTCGATCGACAATGTGAGGGATTTGAGCACGGGGACTCCAACAAGAGCCATAACGGCCATTATGAGCAGGATCGAAGCAGCAAATAGAAACGGGCTATCCAAAACGGGGTCCTCAAAAAAATACCCGCCCCGAGCGATCGGGGCGGGCCTATTTTAACCGATAGGCTGATTAGTTCAATGCAGCATCGGTGATCACGTGAGTCCATGCGCCTTCGGGTGCCATGGTGATCACAGGTTCATCACCACCGGCCAAAAGCGACTCAACGGTGCGCTCGTAGTCGGCAGGGTCAAGCGCGCCGTTGGAACCGGCAGTCAGCTTGGCGATTTCACCCATCATGCGGGTCTGGTGCTCGATGGTCTGCGCGCCGGTTTCGTCATACTCAAGTACGATTTCAGCGGCGGCGTCAGGATTCTCTTCAGCCCATTTCCAGCCCATCATAGAAGCGCGCACGAAGCG
>DFBP01000287.1:0-2973 GCA_002366685.1 Rhodobacterales bacterium UBA3077
TCAGATGACCGCAGGGGCAGCAGATGTGGTCGCTCGGCTTACCGGAGTCGGCCTGTCTTACGGCAAAACCCGCGCGCTTGAGGATATCACCCTTGATTTTCCGACGGGCCGCATCGTCGGGCTGATTGGTCCGGACGGGGTTGGAAAATCAAGCCTTTTGGCGCTGATCGCCGGTGCACGCGCCATGCAGGATGGCCAATTGCAGGTGCTGGGCGGTGACATGGCCAGCGCGCGCCACCGTGGCCGGGTCTGCCCGCGCATCGCCTATATGCCGCAGGGGTTGGGCAAGAACCTGTATACTGCGCTGTCAGTCTATGAAAACTTGGATTTCTTTGGGCGTTTGTTCGGCCATGACCGCGCAAAACGCCATCGTCGCATTACAGAGCTTTTACAGGCGACGGGGCTTGCCCCTTTTGCGCACCGTCCGGTAGGAAAGCTTTCGGGCGGGATGAGGCAGAAGCTGGGCCTGTGCTGTGCACTGATCCACGACCCGCACCTGCTGATCCTTGACGAACCGACAACCGGTATCGATCCGCTGTCCCGCCGCCAGTTCTGGGAGATGATCGCCAGCATCCGCGCAAACTGCCCCAGTATGAGCGTGATCGTCGCCACGGCCTATATGGAGGAAGCGGCTGGTTTTGACTGGCTGGTGGCGATGGATGCCGGACGTGTACTGGCGCAGGGGACGCCTGCAGAACTGCTGACGCGCACCGGGACCGAAACGCTGGACGCTGCCTTTATCGCGCTTTTGCCCGAGGACGAGCGTGCCGGGCATCATGATCTGATTATCCCGCCGCGCGCTGGTAAAGCTGATGACGACTTGCTCATCGAAGCTGAAAACCTGTCCATCCGGTTTGGTGATTTCACCGCCGTGGACAGCGTGAGCTTTCAGATCCGCAAGGGCGAGATTTTTGGTTTTCTAGGATCCAACGGCTGCGGCAAGACCACCACGATGAAGGTGCTGACTGGCCTGTTGGAAGCCTCGGCGGGCAGCACGCAGCTTTTCGGGCAGCCTGTCGATGCCCACGACATCGAGGTGCGTAAGCGCATTGGCTATATGAGCCAGTCCTTTTCGCTTTATTCCGAATTGACCGTTCGGCAGAATCTGGCCCTTCATGCCCGGATGTTCAGCCTCGCGCCCGCGCACATTGCGCCCCGGATCGACGAAATGGCAAGGATGTTCGACCTTGCGGACGTGATGGACTCTATGCCCGCCACCCTGCCGCTGGGCATCCGCCAGCGCCTTTCGCTTGCCGTGACGATGATCCACGATCCCGACATCCTGATCCTGGACGAACCGACCTCGGGGGTGGATCCGGTGGCGCGCGACGGGTTCTGGGAGATCCTGGTTGATCTGTCACGCAATCAGGGCGTGACGATTTTTATCTCGACTCATTTCATGAACGAGGCAGAACGTTGCGACCGCATATCGCTTATGCATGCGGGCCGGGTTCTGGTCAGCGGCGCCCCCGAGGCGATCCGAAAGGGCGTGAAGGCCGCGACGCTGGATGATGCCTTTGTGCATTACCTCAAACAGGCCATCGGGGAACCAGAAGACGCACCGGGCGCGATACTGTCTGCCACCGCCCACGCCGCGTCACCCAAGAGAGGCCTGAGCCGCCTGTTCAACCTACACCGCATGTTCGGCTATACTCGGCGTGAGGCGCTGGAGCTGAGGCGCGACCCGATCCGAGCGGCGCTGGCAATGGTGGGCAGCCTGTTGTTGATGCTGGTCGTGGGCTACGGCATCAGTCTGGATGTCGAAGATCTGAGTTTTGCCGCGCTAGACTATGACCAGACCACCACCAGCCGTGATTATGTTGCCCAGATCAGTGGCTCGCGCTATTTCATCCAACAGCCGCCGCTGCAGGATCACGCTGACCTCGACCGCCGGATGCGCAGTGGCGAGATCAGTCTCGCCATCGAGATCCCGCCCGGTTTCGCCGTGGACCTGGCCCGCGGCCACAACGTCGAGATCGCCGCCTGGATCGACGGGGCCATGCCGGTCCGCGCGGATACCGTGCTGGGGTATGTTCAGGGAATACACGCACACTGGCTGACCGAAACCGCGCGGCAGACCTATGGCGATCGCGCCATCGAGAGCGCTTATGATCTTGAGGTGCGCTATCGTTATAATCCGGACGTCCTGAGTATGGTGGCGATGGTCCCTGCAATTATCCCGCTGCTTCTAATGCTGATCCCGGCGATGCTGGCCGCGCTGAGTGTGGTGCGCGAAAAGGAACTCGGCTCGATTGTGAACCTCTATGTCACGCCGGTAACACGGCTGGAGTTTCTGCTGGGCAAGCAACTGCCCTATATCCTGATCGCCATGGTAAACTATGCGCTGATGGTGGTATTCGCGATCTTCGTCTTTGGCGTGCCCCTGACCGGCAGCCTGGCAACGCTGACCCTTGGCGCGCTTGTCTTTGTCACCATCAGCACCGGGATGGGCCTTTTGATCTCGATCTTCATGAGAAGCCAGATCGCGGCGATCTTTGGCACCGCACTGGCGACGCTGATCCCTTCGGTGCAATATGGCGGGATCATCGATTCGGTGTCGTCGCTGGAAGGCGTGGGGGTGGTGATCGGGCAGATCTATCCGACAAGCCATTTTGTCACCATCGCGCGCGGCACCTTTTCCAAGGCGCTGGAATTCGGTGATCTTGCAACCTCGTTCCTGCCCTTGCTGATCGCCATTCCGGTGCTGACCGGCCTTGCCGTGCTGCTCCTCAAAAAACAGGAAAGGTAGGAGATGAACCTTTCAAACGTCTGGACACTTGGGGTGAAAGAGCTGCGCGGGCTGATGCGCGATCCGCTGCTGATGGCGCTGATCATCTATTCGTTTTCTATTTCGATCTACACCTCTGCCAGCGTTATGCCGGAGACACTCAACCATGCCGCAATAGCCATCGTGGATGAGGACCGTTCACAGGTGTCGATGCGTATAGCGGATGCGTTTTATCCACCATATTT
>DFBP01000287.1:3033-10026 GCA_002366685.1 Rhodobacterales bacterium UBA3077
GCTGTTACTGGGTGGCCACCGCCCGGTTCTGCAACTTAACGTTGATGCCACACAGATCACTCAGGCGTTCACCGGCGCGGGGCATATCGCAAGGATCGCTGACGCTGAAATCGTCGAATATCTGGACCGCCACCGGGACCGCCCCGCGATCCCGGTTAACCTGACCCTGCGAGCTCGGTTCAACGCGCAACTCAACAAACAATGGTTCGGGGCGATTGCAAACGTGATAACGGCCATTACGCTGCTGTCGATTGTGCTGACCGGTGCCGCGCTGATCCGCGAACGCGAGCACGGCACAGTCGAGCATTTGCTGGTCATGCCCGTCACGTCTCTGGAAATCATGACAAGCAAGGTCTTGTCTATGGCGCTGATCGTGCTGGTGGCGGCCGGCGCCGCGCTTGTGGTGATCGTTCAGGGGTTTCTGGACGTGCCGATCTCCGGCTCTTTGCCGCTGTTTCTGGCTGCAACTGCGCTGCATCTGTTCGCCACCACCTCGATGGGTATCTTCCTTGCGACCTTTGCCGGATCAATGCCGCAATTCGGGATGTTGCTGGTGATGGTCTTTCTGCCACTTCTGATTCTGTCGGGCGGGCTGACCCCGCGCGAGAGCATGCCGGATGCTATTCAGTATATCATGCTGGCGGCTCCGGATACTCATTTCAACATCATTGCGCAGGCGGTTTTGTTTCGGGGCGCGGGGATTGACGTGGTCTGGCCGCAGATGGTGACGCTGGTGCTGATCGGCGCGGTGCTGTTCTGGGTGGCGCTTCGACGGTTTCGCGGGTTTCTGCAATAGGACCTGTTGACATTCACAGCACCGCACTGGCCGCAGCAAACAGCTCCGCGTCGCTGACATCATTGCTTGCGGCAAGCAGGCTGCAGCCCAGCTTGTCGTTCATTGCTTGGGTGACCAAACTATACAGCCAGCGGCTGATCATGCCTTGGCGATGATGGCCGACGATTTTGACCAAGCTATCTACATGAGGCTCAAACCTGTCGCTCTGAGCCGCCCGTAGGCTTGGTCCAGCGTGATTTATCAGTAATTGTATAGGTCAGCGTCTAGGGCCAGCCTAGGGCGCTGTGCGGGAGGCTTTGATTTAGCCAAGATGGTAAGGACTTGTTATGTTCGAATGGAAGTTATCCCGTATAAAAACGGCAAATTCGTACGGGGTTATTACGGGAATACGAGGGGGTTGGCACGGGGATTCTCCGGATAAAGTAGCGAGTATACGAGTATAAGTGTCAAATCAGTCGTTTCACACTTTCTACCTTTGTTCGTGCTATGTTTTGTGAAATTACGCATCTAAGTGTTGGTAACTAAACGCTTTACAAGCGATTCAAAATCCCCCGCCGCAAGGCTTGTCGGTTCGAGTCCGACCTCGGGTACCATTTTGATTTCATTGAAATTATTTAAGTTCAAATTCATTGCTCCCGCTTCCTGTTTCCCATGTTTTTCCATGTGTTTTTCCAGTTTCACGTTACGTTTTGTTTTTGTTCTGTTCTGATGTACGGCGCTGCTGCCCCCGCTTTGACAGCCGACTCTGATTTGCCTGCCCGCGATATTTCTGAACCATCTTGAGCGTTCTGTGTCCTGTAACCGATTGGATCTCGCTATCGGTTGCGCCCGCTTCTGCAAGTTCCACTGCCGCTGTGAAGCGCCAACCGTGCATTGTGTACTTTTTTGCGTCGATTGCCTCACGGACAGCCATAACCCGCTTTTGCAGCGCGTCGTAACCGGGTATCCCCGCACCGAAATCTTCTTCTCATGGTTTGCAGGCAAACCACTGTCAGACAGCGGATGCACAGCATCCCGTTTGAAATCTTCACTAAACCCTGCATTGCCCATGATGGCCTCCTTGCCTCATTTTTAGGAAAGAAGGTGTCTACAATTCTAGGGGCTATTCAATCTTCAATACTGAAGGTGTCCGCAAATTCAGGGGTTATTCTGCTTTTCCCTCTGATTTTATCAGTTCATTCTGATCTACATTCCAAAGGCAGCCGACAATACACGACGAGCTTTAAAAATTGTATTTAATACCAACAATCGTGTATCCGAAAGTGAACATTGCGTGAAGCTCAATCTGGTCAGAAATTTGGTAATAGGGACTAATAGTAATGACGGGATTCAGATTATACTTGTACAGGAAAGTGTCGTGGAGGGGGATGTTGGAATTTGTTGATAGAAGGCCATCATACCCATATATGGCACCTGCGTAGTAGTTTAATCCAAAGTCTTCGTAAGTGGCAACATTTCGCGCGTACACGAGATACCAAACCCTGTCATCAAATGAATTATTGAATGTTCCAACTGCAAACGAACGATAGAACAGTCCAAGCAAATTATTATTGGAAATTTCTTTATTTTCTGACCCAGTGTGCATGCCAAAAGGCAAATACATGAAGCCGTCCCGGACCGGCTCTCCATCGAGAAAATTTATGATTTTGCTGTAGAAATCAGGAGCGGCGGAAGCGGTTTCATTATCCGGTGCGCTTTCTAAAGAAGCCGCGAATGCCAATGCGGGAGCCAAAAGCATCAAAGCCGCAATTGCAGAAATCAAGCCTGTTTTCATTTCTATATCTACCAATTGGATGGTCAAAATGGGAACGTTTGGACATCTCTAGCATGAGTATTTAAAGGTAACAAATTCCCGCCAATCAACCCCAATTCACCGATATAGTTAAATGGGGTTGATTAAACCGCAATGCGGAATCGCGAAAGAGGTTTCTGCCGCCTATAAATAGTGTCAACGCTTCAGTAGAAGTCTCCACAAAGCAGGAGTTGCCCGCAGGATAGCTCTTCTTAAACCGGTTATCCGTATTTTTTGGATGAGTTCTTTTCTCCTGGTCAGGTTTGCTCTTTCGATCTCGCCTCGGGCTCTTGGCTCCGCGTGGTAATCCGCTCGGCTTCGTCAAGCAGGCGCACCACCTCTTCATCAGACACTTGTGAAAAGTCAGCGTAGTGGGCGCCGATTGCATAGAATGGCTCTGGCGTTAAGATGCAGACAAGCTCGTCAACTTCGGTGCGAAGCGATTCCACTGTGTCAGTGGGGGCTACGGGCACGGCGAGTACAAGCTTCGCAGGGTTTCTGCGGCGCACCGCCTTAAGGGACGCGCGAACGGTGGCCCCTGTGGCTATGCCGTCATCGACAACGATCGCGGTTCGCCCTTCCACAGCAATTTGCGCACGGTCCTTTAGGTAGATCCCGCGCCGGCGCTTGATCTCGGTCAGTTGTTTTTCGGCCAGGCGGTCGAGCTCGACTTTATCCAACCCGGCATGGGCAGCGATTGCTTCGTTTACTACAAGTTCGGGATTGTCGCCGTTCACCACCGCAGCGGCGGCTAGTTCGGGCTGATACGGCACTCCGATTTTGCGCACCATGACTAAATCAAGCGGTGCTTTTAGGCGACGCACAACCTCAAGACCAATCGGCACCCCGCCCCGCGGCAAAGCAAGAACCACAGGATCCGGATAATCCCTTTTTGCAAGTTCCTCGGCAAGTGCCTGACCCGCTTCGATACGATTGCTGAATGATTTCATTTCTCTTCTCCCGCTGCGCGCAAATGCGTTTCAAACCAGTCTGCCGCCAATCCTACAACCTGATCGAGCGTACCCGGCTCCTCAAAAAGATGCGTTGCACCGGGCACAATTTCCAATTGTTTTTTACACCGAAGCGCGCTGCTGGCTTCCTTATTCAAGTCGATGACAACACCATCTTTTCCACCAACTACCAGCAACGTCGGAGCCTGTACCCTTGGCAAGTCCTTTCCGGCCATATCCGCACGCCCCCCGCGAGAGACAACCACATCCACATCCCGGGGTGCCCGCGCTGCCGCAACCAGCGCCGCAGCCGCACCGGTACTTGATCCAAACAGACCAATTGGAAGGGCGGACAAAGAGGGCTCGGATTTGGCCCAGCCAATCGCCTCGACCACGCGCTTACCCAGAAGCGGTATGTCGAAAACATTATTTCGGTCGCGCGCCTCGTCCTCTGTCAGAAGATCAAACAGCAGCGTCGCGATCCCGCGTTTACCAAAACTTTCGGCAACGAAGTTGTTTCGCGGACTTAACCGGCTACTGCCAGCCCCGTGCGCAAAAATTACCAAGCCGACCGGGTTCTCGGGAACACGAAGAATGCCCTCTAGGTTCTTGGAACCAACCTTGATAAACCGTTTTTCGATCGACGTGTCTGACATAACGCCCCCCCCTTTGCACAGTGAATTGCATCAAAACTTCTTCCGGATGTACCCGCATTTTCGCTAAATCATCACTTTTGGGTAATGATCTGTGTCAAGCGCAACGCGCTAATCCAACGGGCTATGAGGCGAAAACCGAAGTCGATATTGGTTGATCTAGCACAAAGAACCGACACCGAAATTCGAATTGACTTCAGGGAAGGAGTATTAAAATGAGCACACAAAAAATCACACGTGACGATATCATCCATCTGTTCGGTGAAGTTAACGACCACAGGGTTGTCGAGATTCTGGACACCGGTGCCGATATGGAGGAACTTGAAGAAACCGCTGCGTGGCTTGCGGATGAAAGCGATGCCATGAGCGACGCGCGCCTGCCACTTACAGGGCGGGCCGGGCAGGTTTACGAAATCCTCGCCCGCGACAAGGAATGGGCCGAGCAAAGGGAAGAATAGGTTGGCGCTGGTATTAACTAAAGTGACTCCGCGTCACGCCAAGGTAACGGACGATTGACGGTACTCTGCTCCTTGGTGAATGCACTCATAGCCTCCTCATGAAGTTCGACTGCCCTGCCCTCGTAACGTGGTGAGAAATGAAACTGGACGAGGCGCCTTGCATTGGCTCGACGAGCAATGTCGCCGGCTTGGCGCGCTGTTAAATGCATTTTCCGTTTGGCAATATCGGCATCTTCTTCGAGAAACGCAGATTCGATAAAAAACAGGTCTGAATTTTGCGCAAGTGAAATGATTTTCTTCACATTGGGCGGTGTATAACCAACGTCTGTAACATAGGTGATTTTCTGCCCAGAAATAACCCGCAAGATTTCCTGTCGCAACTCGTGAAGCGGATAGCTTGCCTCGCGCGGAATTCCGTTATCACACCATCTGGCGGTGATGATCGTCTCGTCTGGGTCTCCACGTATGATGGCTTCTTTTAACTCGCGCAACCATGGCCCCACACCAAGCCCCATCGCGGAAACTTTGTTGCGCCAGACGTTAAAATGCTGTTTCTCTTCAACAGAATAGGCCAAGCAGGGTATGTGGTGATCGAGCTGGACAGTACGAACTCGGTAATTGGCTTCATCGAAGATAATTCCGTCTTTAACCGAGCGCGACGGCAGGTCTTTTCTTTGGAAACCAGTGTTGAACCGAAACCGCGCCGACATGAGCGTATCCTCTTCGGCAAGCTCATGCGCATCAATGCTCAGATCGGCTGTCCCACTACCTGCCAGATTCCAGGAATAGGCGTAAAGTTTATGTTCAACATGCTCGATGAAGCCAGCAGGGCCAGTAATATGGATATGCTTTTCTCTACCCAGCAGCACACGAAGCAGACGGTCGAAACCGATAAAATGGTCCATATGGGTATGGCTGACAAAGACATGAGTAACGCGTAAAAGTGTCCTCGAAGATATAGCAGCAATATCACCCAAATCGAACAGGACAGCACGTTTCTCGTGAAGAAAATCAACTAGAACACAGGGATCACCAAACGGGTTATTTATCAGTTTTGGGTGCATCAAGGGTGTCATCTGTGAAATCCCTCCCGAATATTCCGTATAATAGCTTCGACACGTTTACTCCTGCGCACTGCCAGAGCCCTATTAGCCGGCGATTATGCAGCGACAATATTACTCAAATCAGCATACATCGCAGTACACATTTGGCGAAGAACTTTCCCTGAAATCAAATAACGTCGCAGGTTGAGATTATTTTTTAATGGCATAGAACTATAGATAGTGCCACGATTATCTAATCAGGCACATCTCAGCTAAGTCGCAAAATTGTTCGAGAATCTGGGTCACTAAACGGTTCATTGGTAAAAAAAGCTACGTCCTATCAAAATACTTTAAATTATTGGCTTTGAAAGCCGTACATATCTTCTTGATCAAGATCAAAGCAGACCCACTCCTTTTATAGTAAGCTCTCTAGGTTAGTAACTAAACGATGGAGGATTTTAAAATGACTATGCTCAAGGTAATAGAGGTTCTCGCCCAGTCTGAAAAAAGCTGGGAGGATGCAGCACAGAATGCGATAGATGAGGCCGCTAAATCGGTCCGTGGTATCAAGTCTATCTATATCAAAGAAAAAGAAGCGACAGTCGAAAACGGAAAGATCGCGGCCTATCGAATAAATGCCAAGATCTCGTTCCTTATCGAGGAATAACTCTGCTAGGCTGATTGTTGTAGCTGCCAGCATGGTGGTGTTTCAATTGTGAAGAGTCTGACCCGATAGTGCCTTCTTTCGCCAAACGTGTGGGAGGGGCTTTGTCGGGTCGTCGCAGAAGGATGAATACCTGCCTGTCCGGCCCATCGACTTGTTCGGGTCTGACATTAACTGGCGGGGCTGTTCCGGTACCCACCGCTAATCAAGCACCAATATTCAAACTGGATCGGTTAACGTGTCCGGTCTCGGGTAACTTTTGTCAAATTCACCATAAACACGGACCGGATTAATGTGTAAGCATCTCCTTTTTGGCCAAACTGAAACCTAAATGGTTTTTCAATCCTTCAAACGTTCTACCCAGAGTCATTCACTCGCAGTGTAACAGCGGCGTCCCCGCAATGTCGCGCCAAATTGTTGTGCCCATTTATCAGAAAACCTATCCTACACGGGAACCATAATACTCGGCACAGGCTCTTTCATGACCGCGAATGACGCGCTTCCCGGCCAAGGGTCCGCGTTTTTCGAAAACAACTGTGCATTGGCCCTCCGGATCATTCTCCCGCTCGTAATAGATCACTACCCAGTCTTGGGTTCGGTTCAACTGATGGGACAAAGACGTATTTGAAAAAAGCGC
>DFBP01000133.1:0-6371 GCA_002366685.1 Rhodobacterales bacterium UBA3077
GGCCACTATATCGCCATGTTTGAAAGTGGTGTTTCCCTTACGGGGAACGCAGAGCTAAGCCTTGCGAGCAACCGCGCTATGGCCGTCATGACGCGTGCCGCCGAGATTCTGCTGGAGCAAGTCCCGCCAGAAAAACGCCCGCCTGCAATTATGGTGAGCCATCATATCTGGGCACTTTCGCATGGCGTTGTCGAACTCTTTGCGCGTGGGTCCCCGGGAGGTCGCGCCCCCTTTTCTCCTGAGGATCTGCTGGAAAGCGGAACCGGCATTTATCTGCGTGGTTTGGGGATAATTTCAAAATAGTTGTCAGAAACGCTTGACCTTGCGAATTTTGCGCTTATCTATGTTAATGTTAATAACATTTACTTCGAAAGGAACGCAAACATGTCGTCTATCCAACAGTGGCTAGAAAACACCCGAGATTGGCTTGATGGATACGGGAAAGGCGCCTGGATCGCCGCCATGGTCCTTGGCTTTATCTTTCTGTGGCCTGTTGGCCTAGCCCTCCTTTTTTATATGATCGGAACCAATCGCATGTCCAAATTTTCTCGTTGCGGTCGTTCGCGCGGCCGTTTCAACAGCACCGGCAACGAAGCTTTTGACAACTATCGTGATGAAACGCTGAAGCGCCTTGAAGAAGAACAGTCCGAGTTTAAGAACTTTATGGCTAAACTTCGGGCCGCCAAAGACAAAGCCGAGTTTGACCAGTTCATGAACAACCGTGAAGCCCGCGGTTTTGAAGAGCCTGAAGCGAAACCGGCATCGTCAACCCCTGAGCGTTCAGACTTTGGCGCAATGCCAAACCCGGCCTAACCAGCCCAGCCCCGCAGCGACCAGTTGCGGGGCACTTCGTTAGGCATAGGGTAATTTAAATATTGCCCAAGGCGTTAACCTGTTGTTAGATTGTCCTATGCCAAGAGATAGTGACAATGCGCCATAGCCTGCTTAAACATCCTCAATTTTATGTAACAGCACCTCAGGATTGCCCCTACCTTGAAGGCAAGCTCGAACGTAAGCTGTTCACGACCCTCTATGAAGAAGGTGGTGTTGCGCTCAATGCTTCGCTATCCCATCAGGGGTTTAGGCGCTCACAAAATGTCATCTACAGGCCTTCTTGCTCGGACTGCAACGCATGTCAGTCTGCTCGGGTCAAAGTGCAAGAGTTCCTGCCAAGTCGCTCGCAAAAACGCGTGAATAAGAAAAACAACCATTTGGTTCGCAACCTTAAAACGCCTTGGGCAAGGGAATCTCACTACGCTCTGTTCAATCGATATTTGAATTCGCGCCACGCAGACGGCGGAATGGCCGGGATGGATGAATCTGAATTTAGTGCCATGATCGAAGAAACGCCGGTCAATACGCGGTTGGTTGAATATTCGATTTATAAGGAGGGGCGGAGTATTCCGGTGGCTGTGTGTTTAAGCGACCTTCTGGAAGATGGCCTATCAATGGTTTATTCGTTTTTCGAACCGGAAATGGCTAAAAACAGCATCGGGACATATATGATTCTAGATCATATCCGCTTAGCCAGAGAGGCAGGGCTGCCTTACGTTTACCTTGGATACTGGGTTCAGGGCAGCCAGAAGATGGACTACAAGTCCAAATTCCAGCCTCTGGAAACCTATCGAAATGGCGGCTGGAAAGCTCTGGATTTTGGTGAGCAAAATCCGGATGAGCATCCCCTGGATAGCCAGCCTATTTCCCGTCAGGTCGCGGCAATACATTTGCCACTCATCAACGACTAATTAACAACACAACGCTTTGTGTGCCCCCGCGATGTATGCGGGGGGAGTTTTTCTTTACCCGCCGAGCAGGTTCGGCACGATGGTTACGATAACCGGGAACAGCCACAGGATCGCCAGCGCAGCCATCTGAATGATCACAAACGGAATCACGCCCCGGTAAATATGACCGGTGGTCACATTTGATGGGGCAACCCCCCTCAAGTAGAAAAGCGCAAAGCCGAAAGGTGGTGTCAAAAAACTGGTTTGCAGGTTGATCGCAATCATAATTGTAACCCATTTCGGGTCCATTGTTCCACCATAGATAACCGGTCCAACAATCGGGATCACAATGTAAATGATCTCCAGGAAATCAAGGACGAAGCCAAGAAAGAACAACACGAGCATTACAATCAGGAAGACCGCCCATTCTTTATCAAATGATTTTAGGAAATCCTGAATATAGTCTTCGCCACCAAACGAAATGACTACAAGATTCAACATTTGCGAACCGATCAAAATAGCAAACACCATGGAGGTTACTTTGGCGGTTTCTCGAATTACCGGGGATAAAACGGCTGTTCTGAGCAGTGTATAGCAAGCGTAGAGCATACCTCCCATCGCAACAAAATACGCCGCTTGTGCAACTATTATTGCGATCCAGTTTTGCCAACCCACGTTTTCAATTCCGGTTCTGAGATCGAAATTAACGCCTACCAGCAGCATTACCACAATGGCAAAGCTGGCGCGGACAATCCATTTTCCGGATTTGTGTTCATCCTTAAGCTTTCGGTAGGCCGCAAGCATAATCGCTCCGGCAGCGCCGAGCGCGGCAGCGGGAGTTGGGTTCGTAATTCCGCCGAGGATGGAACCGAGTACAGCCACAATCAGAACCAGCGGCGGGAACACGACTCTCAATAAATCATTTTCACCCAACCGTGGCGCGGATTTGGCCATTCCGTAACCGATTAACAGAAACGGAATCGCAAGCTTAATCCAAGCGCTACCGGATTCGTCGCCTGCTGAAATGAAATAAACATCAACGAGAATCGCGCTTAACACACCAATCCAGCCAACGATTAAAGGAGTTTTGTTAGCGTTAGGCGCCACCCCAAAAGTTGTGGTGAAAACTAGTGCGACCATGGTCAAAATAACAAGCAGCCCTGTGCCAAGTGGCGGCGCATTATCTATTTTTTCGAGAACGAGTTCGCTAACCTCCTCCGGAGTGCGGTTCACGGTTGCGGCACCAATTTCGCTTTTCAAAGCGTCAAGCTCTACGCGCGCAGCAACAGATTCATCCCACAATTCCTGCCCGTGTTTTTCTATCATGGCAACTTGGCACTGCTCGGAAACATTTGTCCGTAATTCGGGCTGTACGCCAAGCTCAGCGGTTGAGGATACATAAATGGATTGCGAACCGGAAAAAGCAACGACATTCATGCCAATGGCGATCCCAATTACAAAAATCGGGGCAAACAAGAACCAAGTGATACTATGCCTTTTTCCTCTGCCATGCCCTGAACCAGCCAAAGAAGGAATTGGTGGCGCATTTCCAGGGCGTACCATCGCGTATCCAAATGCATAGAAGGCATAAAGGAAGGAGAGGAAGATGCCCGGCAATAGGGCTGCTTTAAAGAGCGTGCCAACAGAAAGTACCGCGGCATGGCCCAAATAAGTTAGAGCATCCGAGCACCCAAGAAGCTGCGCGCGTTGCTCTTGCGCGGTTGCGTATAGATCGCCGGCCAACGTGCCAAGCAATACAATAACAATAGAAGGTGGAATAATTTGACCTAGGGTTCCCGACGCAGCAATTACGCCCGTGGCCAGTTCCGGCGAGTAGCCATTTCGCAGCATTGTCGGCAAGGAAAGCAGGCCCATGGTAACCACCGTAGCGCCCACAATTCCGGTCGAAGCCGCCAAAAATGCACCCACCAAAACAACGGAAACTGCCAAGCCACCCGGGAGTGGCCCAAACACGCGAGCCATCGTCGTAAGCAGATCTTCGGCGATTTTTGAGCGCTCCAAGGTAACGCCCATAAGGACAAACATGACCACGGCGAGCAAGGTCTCGATAGACTGCCCGGCAAAAACGCGTTCATTCATGCGGTTCACAATGAAAGAGATTTTACGGTCAAGCGCTTTTTCCCAACCACCTTCAAACAAAGGGCCTACTATTGTTGGAAGATCGGGGTATCGGAAGTGGGAAATACTGTCTCGAGGAATACCTTCGTTCACCAATGCGAGGTAGGCGTCGCTTCTTTGATCAATTGCGGCATGAAGCAACAGGCCTGAATTATCCATTACTGCCAAAATCCCGAAGGCTGCAGTGGCGGCCCCGCCAATGGCAAAGGCCACCGGAAAACCGGACATAATGCCAGCGAACAAACTTGCGAAAACTATGATAAGGCCAAGCTCGACCCCGTCTAAACCAAACAGCATTTCCCTGCCCCTTTAATGTATTGCGGCGGCGATTTCTGCCGTCTCGTCGTTAATTGGATCCAGGTCCAGATTTTTGCCTTCGGACTCCTTGCCTTCAATAAATTCCAGCAAGGACCGGTAGAAAAACCCGATACCCTGTACAATCATCATGAAAGCAAACGACACCAACAATACCTTGAACAGGAAGTACGCGTTAAAACCGTTGGGAGAAAAACCAATAAGTTCGATATTCTCTTTCAGAAAAGGTGCTTTCCGCATCATTGACTCGAGCGATGCAGAGGCGCTGAATTTCGGTGTCACAAGATTGCGCCACAAGAAGAACCAGCCAAACATCCAGATCAGGAACATGCTCGGCAGGATGAAAAACAACGAGCCAAACATATCTACGATCCGCTTGAACCGGAAACTCATACGCGCATAGAACAGATCAACCCGAACATGCCCGCCCTGCACAAATGTGTAAGCGGCGACGAGCGCCACAATCATGGCGTTATAGAGCTTGAGTTCCTCGCCGAACCAGCTCAAATCTTTTGTAAAAACAATTCCGAATGGGCCCACAGAAATTTCTGATACCCTGAAAATGCGTTGAAGAAAGACGATCATCACTTGCTGGAGCACCATTATAAGGGCGGCCCAGGCAAAAAACCGGCCTACGCCGTTTGAAAAGCCTTCGATGATACCCACAGCACGCCACAATATTGGCCGATGTATAACGCCAACGACTGTAAGAATGAGGAATAAATCTATGACAATAAACAAAAATTCTTTGGAGGCTCCATAATAAATGAAGCGGATCAGGGATTCCGGGTCATTGACCCAGTTCATCCAAGCCATTGGATTGGATAAAGCGGTATATAGGTTCACAAACCCCGACAATAGTTGGGCACCTATCCAGCTTAACGCATCAGCCATCTGATCTCTTTCAAATTGTCTAATAAGATATAGAAAATACTCCCCGCCTGAAAAGACGGGGAGTATATTTTAAATACAGCGATTAACCGAAAATACGATTGCGCTGGGCAACATATGCGCCCTCAGATTTGCTTATCCAGCCTGAAGTGGCCTTCATGGACGCACTATGCGAGTTTCGGATTTCTGCAAACAACTCGTCGTCCATAAAGCTGTCCATGACCTTTACTGTTGCAGCACCGAATGCATCCCAGACACCGTCATTGAACTCCCGAACCTGAACACCCTGAGATATCAAGCGTTCGAGCGCGGCGCCATTATTGCTCAAAAACTGTGAAAGACTCCACTGGTGACTCGCAGCAGCAGCCGTTTCAATAATTTTCTGATGGGCCGGGGTCAGTTCATTGAAAACGTCCCGGTTTACCGCTAATGACAATGCAACTCCAGGCTCATGGAAGCCAGCGGTATAATAGATTTTTGTGATTTCAGAGAAACCGGCAACTTCATCGGCCCATGGCCCAATCCACTCAGTTGCGTCAATTGCACCAGAGGAAAGTGCTTGATACACCTCACCACCAGGCAAAGTTTGAACAGATGCACCTAATTCACCAAGCGCTTTACCACCTAGGCCCGGCATGCGCATTTTGAGACCTTGGAAATCTTCAGCAGAATTAATCTCTTTTGCAAACCAACCACCAGATTGAGCGCCAGTGTTACCCGAAAGAAAAGATTTAAGATTAAAAATCTCGCCCAGTTTATCGTGAAGCGCAGCGCCACCATCGTGATAATACCAAGTCATCATTTCTTGCGCTGTCATGCCGAAAGGAACACCCGAAAAAAACGAATACCCTTGATGCTGTCCACCAAAGTAATAATCGGCACCATGATACATGTCAGCTTGGCCGGAGGTCACAGCATCAAACGATTCAAACGCACCGACCAGCTCACCTGCGGCCTTCGCTTCGATTGTTATAGCACCGTCTGACATAGTTTCAATTAGGTCAGAAACATATTCCACAGCATGCCAAACACCGGCCGCACCACGTGGCCAAGTAGTAACCATAGTCAGCGTGCGGTTGCCCTGCGCGTAAGCAGGTGCTGCCAATGTGCTGGCCGCTGCGGCTGTTCCGCCCAGTGCTGCTTTGGTGATAAAAGAACGACGATCCATAGATAACCTCCCAGTAATGGCGCATTTTTCGCGCCAGATCGATAATAGTGGCCACAAATTAACCGCACCCAATCCATAAGCCAATAGGTATTTTTACTGAATTTGCCCGAATACAATCTACCGTTGACCAACTT